>NZ_DGRF01000010.1:0-50266 GCF_002390995.1 Clostridium sp. UBA4395 | reverse complement strand
AAGTCAAAAATCGTTGACAATAATTTATTTAAATTTTTATGTTTTTTGTTAATTTCTCATAATGTCTTAGTATATCATATTACACTACGTCTTAAATTTAAAGATAGGATTTGACTTATACTAACCCAATACTTTCCTAGCTATGGTTACAGATTCCTTTGCATCTTTAGCATAAAAATCTGCTTTAATCATATTTGCATATTCCTCATTAAGTACCGCTCCCCCCACCATAACTACACAATCTGGCTTAGTCCTTTTTAGTTCAAATATGGTTTCTTCCATATTTTTAACAGTAGTAGTCATTAGTGCACTAAGTCCTATTAGTTTAACATTATTTTTAATAACAGCTTCTACTACTTTCTCCTTAGAAACATCTTTTCCTAAATCGATAATCTCATAGTTATAATTTTCTAGAAGTACCTTTACTATATTTTTTCCTATATCATGTATATCACCTTTTACAGTAGCTAATACTATCTTTCCTTTTGAAATCTCAGCATCAGTTCCTTTTCTTAACTTATCTTTTATGACCTTGAAGGATTCTTTTACTGTTTCTGCAGATTGGATTAGTTGTGGAAGAAATATATGTCCATTTTCATATTTTTCTCCTACAATATCTAAGGCAGGAATTATATATTCATTTACAATCTCTAGTGGTTGTTTATTTTCTAATAGCTTTACTGTAGCTATTTTAGCTTCTTCTTTAATACCTTTTAATATTATTTTAAATAAATCCTCTTGAATATTGTTCACATCTTTTTTTATAGGTATTTGTTCTTTAGATATATTTTCATTATATTTTAAATATTCCTTTGCGCCCTTATCTTCATCCCATAAAACTTTAGAGGCTACGATAGTGTCCATGATTTCTTTATTTAAGGGATTTATTATAGGTAAATCCAAACCGGCAAATAAACTTGCTGCTAAAAATGTTTTATTTAGAATTTCCCTATTAGGTAATCCAAAAGATACATTGGATACTCCAAGTACAGTCTTTACATTTAACTTCTCTTTTACTAAGGAAAGTGCTTTTAAAGTTTCTTTAACATCTTCCTGTTGAGCAGCAGCTGTTAATGTTAAGCAATCTATATATATGTCTTTTTTATCTATACCATAACTTTCTGCTGTATTTACTATTTTTTCAGCTATTCTAAATCTTTCTTCCCCACTTGAAGGTATTCCTCTGTCATCTAAAGTAAGCCCCACTACAGCAGCTCCATATTTTTTTACTATAGGTAATATATTTTCTAAAACTTTATTTTCTCCATTTACTGAATTAACTATAGCCTTACCATTATAATATCTTAATCCCATTTCTATAGCTTTAGCATTTGTAGAATCTATCTGAAGAGGTACGTCCAATATGGATTGTATTTCTTTAATAACCTTAACCATTATTTCTTCTTCATTTATTTCTGGAAGACCAACATTAACATCTAAAATATGGGCTCCTGCATCAACTTGAGCTATAGCCTCTCTTAGAATATAATCTAAATTTCCATTTCTTAATGCTTCCTTAAATAATTTTTTACCTGTAGGATTTATCCTTTCTCCTATTACTTTGACCTGATCAATAATTACTGCTTTAGTAGGAGTGCATACACCACTTAAAGGACTATATTTCTTGTCTTTTATTTCTACTTTCTTTAAAACTTTTACTAGACTTTCTATATGTCTATCTGTTGTACCACAGCATCCTCCTATTACTTTTATACCTTTTTCTTTAAACTTTGCTCCGTAAATTGCAAATTCTTCTGGCAAAATATTAAATATCGTATCACCCTTTATAATATTAGGTAATCCTGCATTAGGCTGGACCATTACAGGCACTTTAGATATGTTTAATATTTCATCTATTATAGGTTCTATTTCTTTAGGTCCTAAAGAGCAGTTAACTCCAAGAGCATCTACGCCTAACCCTTCTAGCACCATTACCATAGATGTGGCATTGCACCCTGTGAAAGTCCTCTTGTCTGCCTCAAAACTCATTGTACAAAATACTGGCAAATCTGAATTTTCCTTAGCTGCTAATACTGCGGCCTTTGCTTCGTATAAGTCTGTCATGGTTTCTATTAAAATTAAATCAACACCACTTTTTACCCCTTGAATAATCTGCCTTTTAAAAATATTATAGGCTTCATCAAAGGTTAAAGTCCCCATAGGCTCTAATAGTTCACCAATGGGACCTATATCTAAAGCTATATATACTTGTTTATTCTTAGTAGCTATTTTTGCATTTTCTACTGCTGAATGAATTATTTTCTCTACACTAAAATTACTATTTTTAAGCTTAATTTCGTTAGCTCCAAAGGTGTTGGTAGTAATAAAATTTGCACCAGATTCAATATAAGCTTTGTGTATTTCAATTATTATTTTTGAATCAGTAATATTTAATATTTCTGGTAATTCACCTAACTTTAATCCTCTACTTTGCAACATAGTACCCATAGCACCATCAAAAATTAAAATTCCTTCTTTCAATTTTCCTTTAATTTCCACATCTATCATCCCCTTTTCTAAACATACAATTAGAATATTTATTACACTGTAAACAGCTTATCTTTTTTATGCTATTATTCTCTCTTTTAACAACCCCTACTATGGCTGTAACGGATTTTCTTGGTATTAAAATACTATTAGAAGATGCAGTAAGCCCTATAGATTTTTCCGCACTGAGCATAGCGAGAAATTTTTTTTGTATATCTATGGGTAAATCCCCATATCCAGGACTATACCTAGATGTTAGTGTATTGTTTTCATTTTGTACAACTTCCTCCAACTCTTCACATATTCTATCACATAGTTCTTCTATAGCTGTTGTAGCACAAGCATCTAGTATTAACGCCTTAGTCATGCTTATCTTTTCATAATATCTTATTTTTGCATCTACACTATTTCCTAGAGTTGCAGCCATTAAGATACAGACTTCTGATTTATCTAAGTGCTTTCTAATATCTCCTCCTGCTATACTAAAATTGCTATTAAATATACATATTTTATCCTTCTCTTTCCTAATATTAAAGAATTTATATATATATCTAGCTTTAATTAAGCTTCTCATTTCATCCATTAATTCATCAATTAAAGCAATAGTAACTTTGTCTAAAACTTGATTTTTATAGCCTAAATATCTTAAAACCTCATCTTTATTTTGTAGAAATTTATTCATGGGCAAGCTCCACCTCCCTTATTCATTAATTATATATTAAATTACTTGTCTTTTATTTATAGAATTTAGTATTGAGCCAATGCTATTAGTAATTCTTTTAGCTATATATGGATTGTTCATTGTATAAAGATGTATTCCCCTTACACCAGTAGAAACTAAATCCACTATTTGTTCTAATGCATATGCTATTCCTGCATCCCTCAGTGCATCCTTATCATGCTCATATCTATTTATTATTTTTATGAACTTGGAGGGTAGATTAGCTCCACAAAGCGAAACTATCCTTTCAACTTGTTTTCTATTGGTTACTGGCATAATACCTGCTTGAATAGGTACCTCTACACTACTTTTCTCTACAGAATTTAAAAATTTATAGAAATACTTATTATCAAAGAATAACTGGGAAATTAAATACTCTGCTCCTGCATTCTCCTTTAACTTTAATATTTCAATTTCCCTCTCTATATCTCTACTTTCAATATGTCCTTCAGGATAGCAAGCTGCTGCTATTCCAAATTCCTTGGTTTCCTTTATGTGGTTTATTAGTTCTTGAGAATTATTAAACTCCCCTATTGAGAGATTTCCTTCAGGAACATCTCCCCTCAAAGCTAATATATTTTCGATTCTATTTTCATTTAAATTTTCTAAAATTCCATTTATTTCACTTTTAGTAGAACCTATACACGTTAAATGTGCTAATGCCTCTATACCATATTTATTTTTAACTAAAGATGATAACTCACATGTTCTATTATTATTAACACTTCCACCAGCTCCATAGGTAATGCTAATATAGTCAGGATTTAAACCTTGTAATCCCTCTAAAGTATCGTATACAGTCTCTATTGATGATGTAGGTTTAGGTGGAAATATTTCAAAAGAAAAAACTACTTCTTTTTCTTTAAATAACTCTTTTATATGCATTTACTATACCCCCTCTTAGAATAATATAATACTTGTTATCTAATAACAGCATAAAACTCATCATTAATGAAGTTTTTAATGTTACTAATAAATTTACTTATTTTTACACAATCTATATCTTTAGAGGTAAATATAATGTTTTCACCAGTTTTTATAATTTTATCAACTATTTTTTCTTCTTTAATAACTGCTAACACCTTCTCATTTAATCCATATTTAGGACTTATTCTTATATAATATATTTCTTTAACTAAATCTGTATTATTACATAACTTATCTTCTTCCTGATTTATTCCACAACTTCCATAATTATTATATATAATATCAAGAACATCACTTACCACAGCATTTGCTGTAGGTAGTTTACCCGCACCTGCACCATAAAATTTCAGCTCTCCTATATCATTCCCAGTAATAGACACTAAATTATTAGCATCTTCTACCTTTGCATAAAATGAATCCTTAGACAAAATATTGGGCTCTACAGATAAATAATAATTATTTTCTTTAAATAAAGCCTTTGCTAATAATTTTACCGTATATCCTAATTCCTTTATTGCCTTTATATCTACTGCCTTAATAGTTCTAATGCCTCTACAGTAAATATCTTCTTCTTTTATCTCTCTTTTAAAGGCTATGGTAGATAAAATTGCTAATTTTCTTCTAACATCATATCCGTCAATATCATCCGTTGGATCCGCTTCCGCATAACCTAACTTTTGTGCAATATCCAGTGCCTGTGAAAAGTCTAGGTTTTCTTTAATCATCTTACTTAATATAAAGTTAGAAGTACCGTTTAATATACTATTTATCTCTTTAATATCATTTAAGGTTACTTGTTGTTTTAAAGGTTTAACAATAGGAACACCACCTGCCACACTAGCTTCATATAAAAATGCTCTTTTATTCTTATTTGCTAAATCTATAAATTCCTTCATATGCCTTGCAACCACCGCCTTATTTGCAGTTATAACATGTTTCCCTTTTGTTAAAGCATATTTTATATATTCATAAGCTTCTTTTATTCCTCCTATAGCTTCTATGACTATATCTATATCTGGATCATCTAAAATAAAATAAGGATTATCTGTTAGTTTATTTTTACAATCCTTTATACTCCTATCCTTATTTATATCTTTAATAAGAATTTTACTTATAGATAGTTCATCACCCACTAATGTTCTAAAAATCCTTTTTCTTTTATATATAATTTCATAAACTCCTGTGCCTACAGTTCCAAATCCTAATAATCCTATATTCATAAAAATATCACTCCTCTTTTAATATAATTAGTTGCATATTTTAACTTTTTACTAAATATTCTCTTACCCAATTTGAGAATAAACGCTGTGAATTACTACTCCAATCTAAGTTAATTTCTTGGCTAGAATCATCACTTGGAAAATAATTTTTAGGTACGCTTATATTAAATCCACTTTTTATATCTCTTTCATATTCCTTTTTTAAGGTACAGCTCTCATACTCAGGATGTCCTGTAATATAGATTTGTTTTTTATCTCTTGTGCTTACTATATAGATACCTGATTCTTCTGATTCGCATAGGACTTCTAATTCTTTTATTTTTTCTATATCTTGTTTTCTAACTCTCCCATATCTTGAATGAGGAACTATAAATCTATCATTAATCTCTTTTAATAGAGGCTCCTTTTTCTTTACAATTACATGAGGAAAAACTCCGAAGATCTTTTCTGTTGTTACACATTTATTTATTCCAAAATTGTGATATAATCCTGCTATTGTTGCCCAACATATATATAATGTAGACTTAACTTTTTTATTTAAAAAATCAATTACTCTCTGTAGTTCCTTCCAATATTCAATATCATTAAAATCTAAAAATTCTAAGGGAGCACCCGTAATAATAGCCCCGTCATAATTACTATTTGCTACCTGATTTAGGGTTTTATAATTTCTCTCTAAATAGGTTTTATCTGTATTTAGTGGTGTATGGGTTTCCATATACAAGAAATCTACCTTTATACTTGTATTCATATTGCCAAATATACTTAAAAACTGAAATTCTGTTTCACACTTTTTAGGCATTAAATTTACAATTAAAATACGTATCACATCTGAATGGTAACTGTGAGAAGCATCTTCTATTTGGATTCCATGCTCAATTAACTTATTTACTGATAAAAGATTTTTATCTATTATTAAGGACATTTCATCACCATTCCTTTAAAACTGCTTTTTTAAGAGCTTGATCTATATCTTCTATAAGGTCATCCACATCTTCTATTCCAATAGAAAGTCTTATCATATCTGATGTAACTCCGGCATTTAATTGTTCTTTTTCATTTAATTGAGCATGAGTAGTGCTTGCTGGGTGTATTACAAGAGATTTTGCATCTGCAACATTAGCAAGATGAGAAAATATGCTAAGTGATTCAATAAATCTTACTCCTTCCTTTACTCCACCTTTTATCCCAAATGTAAATATGGAACCAACACCCTTTGGAAAATACTTTTGTGAAAGAGCATAATATTTATTACCTTCTAAACTAGGATAATTTACCCATGATACAAGTGGATGTTGTTGTAAAAACTCCGCAATCTTTTTAGCATTTGACACATGTCTTTCTACTCTCAATGAAAGAGTCTCCAGTCCTTGTAAAAATAAAAATGAGTTGAAAGGACTTAATGATGCTCCTGTATCCCTTAAAAGTTGCACTCTAGCTTTTACAATATAAGCTGCTGCTCCTATATCTTTAGCATAAACTATACCGTTATAACTAGAATCTGGTTTGTTAAACTCAGGGAATCTCGGGTTATTCAACCATTGGAATTTTCCAGAATCTACAATTATTCCACCTATTGAAGTTCCATGTCCCCCTATAAACTTTGTTGCAGAATGAACTATAATATCAGCTCCATGTTCTATTGGACGTATAAGGTATGGTGTCCCAAATGTATTATCTACAATTAGTGGTATATTGTGCTCATGAGCAATGTTAGCTACCTCTTCAATATCAATAAGATTTATCCCTGGATTTCCTATAGTTTCCAAATAAATAGCCTTAGTTTTGTTACTTATAGACTTTCTAAAATCTTCTATGATATCTGGATTTACAAATACGGTTTTAATACCTAACTTAGTAAGAGTTGTAGATAAAAGATTGTATGTGCCTCCATATAAAGTGCTAGCTGCAACTATTTCATCTCCTGCTCCTGCTATATTAATTATTGCGTATGTGATTGCAGCAGAACCAGATGCAACTGCAAGAGCACCAACACCCCCTTCTAAAGCTGCCACTCTTTTTTCAAAAACATCCGTTGTTGGATTCATTATTCTAGTGTAAATATTTCCTTCTTCTTTTAAAGCAAATAGATTAGCTCCATGCTCAACGCTATTAAAAACATAGGATGTAGTCTGGTATATGGGAACTGCTCTAGAGCCTGTTGCACTATCTACTTCTTGACCTCCATGAACTTGTACCGTATCAAATTTAAATTTTCTTTCTCCCATTTTAATCTCTCCTTAAAATATTTTATTAGATAACATAAAATCCCCTTTCATCTAAATTTAAATAATCTAGATGAAAGGGGATTTACATACAAGGGTACCCATGTTATAGCTCCCTCTCATCTTTCTCTAAATTTATAATTAGAGTAGGAATTGGCACCTTTTCAGACAAATGGGTCTGAAGGTTGCCGAGGTTTCATAGGGCCTATCCCTCCACCTCTCTTGATAAGAGTTTCATTATTAAATTTTAAATAGTATAATTTCTAAAAACAATTTGAAAACAAAAAACCTCTTTCACTGAAAGAGGTTATAACAATCGTCTTCTTATCTTTCAGCTCATACTGTAGGATTTAGCACCATATATGTAGATGAACACATTGGTTGCTGGGTTTCATAGGGCCTATCCCTCCACCTCTCTTGATAAGTATTATATTAAACATTTTATTACATACCATTATAATGACTATGAATATCTATGTCAATAGATTTTTTATATAAATAAAATTTATTTTTATAGTATTAGTTAATTATTTGAAGATAGACTTTTTATTAATTATTCAAACTGAGAATTATATAATTGGCTATAAAAACCCTTTTGTTTTAATAACTCCACATGATTTCCTTGTTCAACTATATTCCCATTATTAACCACTAGAATATGATCTGCATTCCTTATGGTAGAAAGCCTATGTGCAATTACAAAGCAGGTTTTATCCTTCATTAAATTTCTCATAGCCTTTTGAATTTGAACTTCTGTTCTAGTATCAACATTAGAAGTTGCTTCATCTAAAATAAGCATCTTTGCATCCAAAAGCATAGCCCTCGCTATGGTTAGCAATTGTTTTTGTCCTTTAGATACATTAGCTCCATCATCAGTAATTACTGTATCATAACCCTTAGGAAGTCTTTTTATATATGAATGAATTTTAGCTGCCTTAGCTACTTCTACAACCTCTTCCATAGTTGCATTTTCATTGCCATAAGCAATATTTTCAAATATACTTCCTTCAAATAGCCATGTATCTTGAAGTACCATAGCATAAGCCTTTCTTAAACTCTTACGTGTAACCTGTGGTATTGAATTTTCATCTACCTTAATATCCCCTTCATTAACATCATAGAATCGCATGAGAAGATTAATTAAAGTAGTTTTTCCTGCTCCTGTAGGGCCTACTATAGCAATCATACTTCCAGCAGGTACATTCATACTAAGATTCTTAAGAATAATCTTATTCTTATTATATCCAAAGGAAATATTCTCTACCTTCACATTTCCTTCCATATCCACAAGTTCTTTAGCTCCCTCTCTATCTGCTACCTCCGATAGCTCATCCATTAATTGAAAAATTCTTTCAGCAGCAGAAAGGGAGGATTGAAATTCTCCCATGATATTAGCAGCTTCATTAATAGGTCCTGAAAATTTTCTAGAATATAGTACAAAGGAAGATATGTTTCCTAAAGTCATTTGTCCAAAAAGATACATAATAGCACCAAAAATACTGATAAGAGTTAGGGATAAATTATTCATAAAATTAACTGAAGGACCAACCATAGAACCATAATAATCAGCACGATAATAAGCATTTACTGCTTCTTCATTTTTACTTGCGAATTTTTTCTTTGTATTTTCTTCTTGATGATAAGCCTTTAAAGTCTTTTGACCTGATACAAACTCCTCCACCATTCCATTAAGTTCCCCTAATTTTCTTGAACGATTACGAAACATTGGTCTTGTTACCCTAGTTATTCTTTTAGTAAGTATAATAGACATAGGAACTGTAAATACAAATACTAAAACTAACTTTTCAGATATCATAACCATAGAACCAAAGGATATAATCACAGTAATTATACTTGAGCAAATGCTCACTAAATCAGATGTTAAGGTAGAATTTAAAGTATCCACATCATAGGAAATTTTGCTTATGATATCTCCTGTTGCATGGGTATCAAAATATCCCACTGGAAGAGATAATAATCTATCAAATAAATCTTTTCTTAGTCTATAGGATATTCTCTTGCTAATTTCTAGCATAAGTACTGATAAAATATAAGCTAATATAGAAGATAAAATATAAAATCCAATCATAAGTCCACAGTAATAGTATATCTTAGAAAAATTTACTGCCCCTCTTCCAACATTAATATTATCTATAGCATAACCTGATAACATTGGACCAATTAAGGCAAATACGTTAGAGCCTATGGATAATATAATTGCTATGATGATTAATATCTTATATTCAAATAAATAGGACATTACTCTTTTTAATGTATTCTTTTTTCTATCCTTCATATATTATAAATGTCCTCCTTTTTACTTTGATTTCCATAACTTACTCTCCCATCTGAGACTTATGAATTTCTTTGTATACATCACAACTTTCAATAAGTTCTTCATGAGTTCCATATCCTACAACATAGCCATCTTCTAATACACAGATGTGGTCTGCATTAAAAATCGAACTAATTCTTTGAGCAATCATTATAGTTGTAGTATCTTTAAAATGTTCTGTAAGATTTTTTCTTAGTACAGCGTCTGTCTTATAATCTAAAGCACTAGAAGAATCATCTAAAATTAATATTTCTGGGTGTGCTGCTATGGCTCTGGCTATAAGCATTCTTTGTTTTTGTCCACCACTTAAATCTGCACCTCTTACTGCAACTTTAGCATTAAAGCCTTCTGCCTTATCTTCAATAAACTCAGTTGCCTTAGCATAATCTGCTGCTGATCTTATAGCACTATTTTCTAGAGTTCTTCCAAACTTAATGTTTTCATAAATTGTATCCGTGCTTATAAAATCGTTTTGAAATACCACTCCAAACTTTTCTCTTAATTTTTTCATATTAATAGATCTAATATCTTGTCCATTTATATAAACAGAACCCTGATCTACATCATAAAATCTCATTAATAATTTAATTAAAGTAGATTTTCCTGAGCCTGTAGCCCCTATAATACCTAGAGTTTCACCTTTTTTAACTCCAAAGGTTATATTACTCACATTTTCTTCTTTATGATTATAAGAAAAAGAGACATTTCTAAATTCAATAGCATAATCTGTATCTATAATTGGTATGTCCCTAATTGGTAATTCTTCTTTCTCATTTAGTATTTCAGTGATACGCTTTGCGGAAGCACTTGCTTTGGAGTAATTAGTAAACACTCTGGAAATAAATAAAAGGGAATTTAATATTAAAGTTACATATGTTAAAAATGCAATTATTGCTCCTGGTTTAATGGCTCCGCTATTTACTCTGTAAGCTCCAGCCAAAATAACAAATACTGTCCCCACATTTAAACAAAGGTTCATTACTGGATTTAGTATAGCCATAACCATACCACTCTTCTTTTCTTGAATTACTGTAGCATCATTCCTAGCATTAAATCTTTCCTTCTCATGTTCTTCCTTTGATAAAGCCTTAATTACACGAATTCCTGTAACATCTTCACGAACTACACGTACAAAATCATCTACTTTTTTCTGAACAATTGAATACATAGGGATACCTACTTTTGATATGTACATAATAGTGATAAAAATAATAGGCATTACTGAAATCATTACTAAAGTTAGTAATGGATCTAATGTCAATGTTATAATTATTCCACCAATAAGCATTATTGGAGCTCTAATACCTAGTCTTTGCATCATTCCCATCATCTGATGGATGTTATAAGTATCCGTGGTAGCTCTAGAAATTAAAGAAGGTAGTGTAAAAGCATCCACTTGTCTATCAGAAAGACATATCATTTTAGAGAATAAATCATTTCTAACTCGCTCTGTGGTATCTCTTGCCACCTTTGAAGCCATTCTGTTAGCTAATATATTAAAAGTTACTGCACAAATGGCACATAAAAGCATAATTCCACCCCAAATTAAAATTAGAGATACCTGCTTTAATTGAATAATTTCATCAATCATATAAGACAAAATCCATGGAATTGCTAGTTCTACAATAGTTCCAGTAAACTTTATTGAAAATCCTATAAGCATGTTTACTCTATAAGGTTTTAAATACTTAAATATTTGCTTCATAATATTCCACCTTTAAGATATAATATATTTCGTTTTCCTAAATATATTATATCTTAAAGTTTTTAAAAAATCTATTTTAAAATTCAGAAATTTGCTTTAGCAATTTATAGTTCTAAAGGTTTACCTAATAATTTTTAGATGATAGAATAATAAGAATAAGGAGGTGCCATGTTGAGAGAAATAGATTATATGGCTATAGATGCTGCTAATAATCAGGATCTATTAAATAGTTTCATTGAGCAAAATGAATTGTTTATTTTGAAATGCACATCAAGAATAACCCGAAAATACATAACTAAAAGTGATGATGAATGGTCTGTTTCACTTCAGGCATTTGTACAAGCAATTAAAGGTTACGAATTAATTAAAGGAAATTTTCTCAGTTTTGCCGAGCTTATAATTCGTAGGCGTCTTATTGATTATCTTAGGCTTCAGAAAAAATATAACTTAGAATTATCCGTAAATCCTGCCATATTTAATTGTCAGTTAGACGAAAATGAAAATGATAAAGATATTGCACTTGGACTTGCAGTAGCAGAAAAGATAATTCACCAAGAAAATTATACACTAAAATTTGAGATTGAAGCTGCAAATGAAGTATTTTTCTATTATGGCTTTTCTTTTTTAGATTTGTCTAAATGTTCACCTAAAGCTAAAAAGACAAAATCGTCCTGTGCAAAAGTTGTAGTATATTTACTCAATAACCCAATATTAATTAATGAATTGCAAAGTTCAAAACAACTACCATTAAAAATAATTGAAAAAAATTTAAATGTACCCCGAAAAATATTAGAACGTCACCGAAAATATATAATAGCAGCAGTAGAGATACTATCCGGAGAGTATCCAAATCTAGCTTACTATTTCAGGTACATCAGAGAGGAGATTAATAAATGAAATCTGTTGTTGTAGAAATCAAGGCTGGCTATGCTGCAGTCCTTTCTGAAGATGGCTGCATATCAAAAGTAAAAGATAAAAGTTATATCATTGGGCAGGTGATTGAAATGAAAAGTAGCAATTTAAAAAATATAAATAAATTGGTAATGTGTTCTGCTTTAACAGCTATGATTGCAATTGTAGGAGGCATAATACTATGGGCCTATAAAACACCTTACTCCTATGTGAGTTTAGATGTAAATCCCTCTATTGAATATTCTTTAAATCGTTTTGACAAGGTAATTAGTGTAACTGCAGTTAATGATGATGGTCAGGAAATTCTTAATGAACTTGAATTGGACAAACTTAAAAATCAAAAAATTGAAAATGCAGTTGCTGAAACAGTTAATCAAATTAGTGAAAATGGTTATTTTGATAATAGCATTGATAATGACATTGATGGTGGAATTATTATTGCAACTTCTGGTGAAGATCAAGAAAAATCAGATGAACTTGCTGAAAAACTACAAGAAAGTTTAGAAACTGAAATTAAAGAAATAGGTGAAGATATTACCCTTGAAACTATAAGTGTTGGATTTGAACGAGTACAAAAAGCCAAAGAACTGGGTGTAACACCTGGTAAACTAAATTTAGTTGAAAAACTACAAAATAGTTCTTCAAATCCAGAAAGCATTATTCTTGAAGAGTGGTTAAACAAACCTGTTAAAGAAATTATGAGTGCTATCAAGGAAAATAAGAAAGCTAAAATAGAACAAACTGAAACTTCTGATGAAGATGAATCTACTGAAGAATCAACTACAGATAGTACAGAAGTGGCAGATGAAATAAAAACTGATAAAGCCCTAACTAAAGAAGCTGAAAATACCAATGATACTAAAGCTACGCAGGAAAGAGCTAGCCAAAAATCTCAGAATAAAATAGAAAAAGCTACTAACAAGCTTGAAAAGACTGAGAATAAAGCTAATAAAAAATCTGAGGTAACTGAGAAAAAAAATAACAACAATGCTGAAAAACTTAAAGAAAAAATACCTAACAAACCTGAGAAATCTAAAGAAAAAACACCTAATAAACCTGAAAATCCAGGAAAAAAGGTTAATTAAAAATCAAATAAAAACTAATAATAGTTTTTATATATATTACTTATATAACTAAAGATAAAAATATAACTTAAACAAACTAAAGATAAAAACATAATTTAAATAAACTAAAGATAAAAACATCGTAAAGTACAGAAAAATACAAAGAGTATGCCCCTAATGCCCCCATACTCTTTGTATTTTTTATATACATATAAATACCTCTTAAACCCGCATGAACAGAACAACTATTTAACTATTTAACTAGTTAAACATCTATATAGAATACTAATTTTATATTTGTATATTTATTTTACTGTTATTCCATTTTAGCATTATACCTAAAATATTCTTCTATACTTTCAAAGCAAATATCTATCATAAATTCTATTTCATCTTTACTTATTACATAAGGAGGTATGAAATAAAGTACATCACCTATCGCTCTTAATAGTAACCCTTTCTTCAATGCTATTTTATAAATCTCATAACCTACTCTACTTTGCCAAGAATATCTCTCCTTGGTACCTCTATCCTTTACTATTTCAATAGCAGTTATCATGCCTATACTTCTTACTTCTCCTATATGACTACAATTCTTTGCTCTTTCTATTGTAAGTTTTTCTATTAATCTTCCCTTAACTTTATTATTTTCTATTATATTTTCTTCTTCAAATATTTTTAGATTTTCTAAAGCAATAGCACAAGCCATAGCATTTCCTGCATAGGTATGACTATGTAAAAAAGATTTTCTTTCTGAATAATCACCATAAAAACAATTATATATTTCATTAGTAGTCATAACTACAGACATTGGCATATATCCTGCAGAAATACCCTTTGAAAGGCACATAAAATCTGGACTTATATCTGCATGATTACATGCAAACATCTCTCCTGTTCTTCCAAATCCCATGGCAATTTCGTCTACTATCAAATGTACATCATACTTATCACAAAGATTACGAAGTTTTTTTAGATAAAAAGGTGAATAAATTTTCATTCCTGCTGCACCTTGAACCATTGGCTCAACTATTACAGCACTTATCTCTTCATGATTTTCAACTAAACATTTTTCCATAGCTTCAAAGCATTCAGCACTACATTTATCTCTAGTACAACCATATTTACACCTATAACAATCTGGTCCATCAATCCTAAGAGTATCTAAAAGTAAGGGCTTATATATCATATTAAATGCATCAATATCACACACAGATAGAGCACCTAAAGTTTCTCCATGATAAGCATCACTTAAAGCTACAAATTTCTTCTTTTTAGTTTTATTTCTTTGCATATTATAGTGAAAGCTCATCTTTAAAGCTATTTCCACTGCAGAAGATCCATTATCTGAATAAAATACTTTATTTAATCCTTCTGGTGTTATGCTTACTAACTTTTCTGCTAAGTCAATAGCCGGTTTATTTGAAAAATTAGCAAAGATAACATGTTCTATTTCATCAATTTGATTCTTTATGGCTTTATTTATTCTTTTATTGCTATGTCCTAAGGTATTTGTCCACCAAGATGATATACAATCTAAATACTTGTTTCCATGAATATCATAAAGCCAAACACCTTCTCCTCTTTCAATAACTATAGGATTAAGCTCTTCGTAATCCTTCATCTGTGCACAAGGATGCCATATATATTCTAAATCTCTTTTTACATAATCCTTCATATAAACACCTACCCTTTACTACAATTCTTCCATCCATTCTATAATACTTTTATCATTAAAAATCCTTGATACAGCAGTTCTTATATTATCTATATTACCTTTATCCAAGTTATCTATAGTTTTAAATTTACCTACAATAGAAATTCCAGTAAGTTTTTCTATAACCTTAATATTGTCTTTAGTTATATAATTGTCTTCATAATTATTTATAATAATTCCTTTTACTTTGATTCCCATGGACTCTATATATTTCACAGTAAGTACTGTGTGGTTTATTGTTCCCACTCCACCTCTAGCTACAACCACAGTACTCATATTTAAATCCTTAATAAGGTCACCTAGTGTATATATTTCTTCATCCCTATTTATTAGAGGACATATTATACCACCACTACCTTCTGCAATTATAAAATCATATTTTTCTTTTAGTTTCTCAAATTTAGCCTTTATAATATTTAGATCTATAGGATTATCTTCTATTTGGGCAGCTAAATGTGGAGATATCGCTGTCTTAAATATATATGGAGTTATATTTTCATAGGGTTCCTTTAATCCACTAACCTGGCTTACTAAGTCAGCATCTCCAGGTATTAGTTTATCACCTTCTTCTATAGCCCCACTTAAAGCTCCCTTAAAATATGTTGCTCTGTGCCCTTTACTTCTAAGGACATGAAGTAGTCCTGCAGTTACAACAGTTTTTCCTACCTCTGTATCCGTTCCAACTATAAATATCCCCTTAGCCATCACTTCTAACCTCCAGCTTTAGTTCACTTATCATCTTCTTATCATCACATATTTTATTACCAGAAGTGGTTAAATAATTTCCAGTAATAGTAGCATTTGCACCTGAGTTAAAGCATTTCTTCCCCAAATCCCTAATGAGATTTCTACCACCAGCTAATCTGATTAAAGCTTTAGGGTTTATAAACCTAAAGATAGCAATGGTCTTTAAAATATCCTCTTGACTTAAATTTTTAGAATCCTCAAGAGGCGTACCTTTTACAGGATTAAGTACATTCACCGGAATAGACATAATCTTTAATTCTTTCAATTGAAAAGCAAGATTGATTCTATCAATCCAACTTTCACCAAGTCCAATAATTCCTCCTGAACATACAGGTATACCTGCCTTCTGTGCAGCTTTTATGGTATCTATTCTTTCTTCATAACTATGAGTTGTACATATTTCCTTATAAAATTCCCTACTTGTTTCTAAGTTGTGATGATACATAGTTATTCCTCTTGCCTTTAACTTAAGTAGCTTATCGTACTGAAGTATTCCTAAAGAGGCACATAACTCAATTTTTAATTCCCTATTAAGGTTTTCATATATACCTAAAACTTTCTCAAAATCACTACTTGTAATCCCTCTACCACTAGTAACTAAAGAGAATCTATTTACTCCCTCTGATTCATTTTCCTGTGCTATCTTTAATGCTACTTCCTTTGAAGCTAAATCATAGACTTCTGCACTAGTATTATAATGAACAGATTGCGCACAGAATTTACAATCTTCAGAACACCTACCTGACTTTGCATTCATGATAGAGCAAAGATCTACCTTATTACCACAAAAAGTTTTTCTTATATTATTAGCACTAAGACATAATTGTTCAATCTCATCATTATTTCTAATCTCTGTTAATGCCATTGCTTCTTGAAAATTTATGTATTCACCTGATAAAATTCTTATCTCTAAATCCTTAATAAAACTTTTCATACTTCAAGCCTTCTTTCATTTTTATTAAATGTATCCAAACCTTTTGAATATAGGTACTATTTTTATTGCTACATAAGCTGCAAATGCTGTTAAAATCAAATCTCCAGATATGCATAGTACAAAGCCATTAAAAAATGCAAAATATAGTGACATTGGTTGTCCTAGATATAAGTTATAGCTAACATAAAGATATATAACTCCAAATAAATAAATAAAAAATAGTCCAGCTAAAAGCATACCCATAGCTTTAATAAAACTTAATTCCTTAATCTTTTCTCTTATCTTTCCTATGACATAAGCTGCCACTATAAATCCTATAAGATATCCAAAGGTAGGTTTAAATACATAGCTAAGCCCTCCCCCTTCAGTAAATACTGGTACACCTACAAGTCCAACCATAACGTAAATTATTTGGGATAGTGCGCCGAGTTTAGATCCTAAGATAACTCCTGCTAAAGCACAAAATAAGTATTGAAGAGTAAAAGGCACATAAGGTATTGGTATTTTAATAAATGCACCAATAGCAGTTAAGGCTGCAAACATAGCTACTAAAATCAAATTTCTCGTATTCTTGGTAGTTTTCATAATTCTCTCCTTAATATATTTACTTTATGGTTTTGATTATAATTAAGAATTTATAAATTGTCAACTTTTAGAATAGTAATAGTTTACAATTTGTATATAAGAGTTTTCTTATAATTCTAGGTTGAAAAATAATTAAAAATTATTATAAAAGAGCCTAGCCTGATATTACATTGAATTTCAGACTAAGCTCCTTTATCTAAATTGTCCACATAAATTTCCCCACTCATTAATAAGACTTTTAGTATAATTATTAATTGGACTAGAAAATATTTGTGATGTTATTCCTTTTTCTATAATTTTACCTTTATGCATAATATAAGTTTTATCTGAGATTTTTAAAGCTATATTAAGATCATGAGTTATATATATCATTGCAAATCCTCTTTCATTTTGCAATCCTTTTAAAAGCCTTAAAATATTGGCTTGTGTTGAAGGATCTAGCATTGAATTTATTTCATCGGCTATTAAAAGCTTTGGTTCCATAGCAAGACTTCTAGCCAATGATAATCTTTGTCTTTGTCCTCCACTTAACATATAACACTTACGTTTTAAAAAACTTTCATCTGAAGGTAACTGTACTTCTTCTAATACTTGAATAACTTTTTTCTTTCTTTCTTCTTTTCTATCTACCTTTATTATATCTAATGGTTCCTTTATTATTTCTTCTACTGTAAATTGTTCATTTGTAGCTGAAAAAGGATCTTGAAATACTATTTGTATTCCTCCTTTATGGTTAGTTGCACTATTGCCACAAACCTTTTCTCCTTGAAATTTAATTTCTCCACTATTAGGATTAATTATTCCTGATAAAATTCCAACAAGGGTACTTTTCCCTGAACCCGATTCTCCAACTAATGCAATAACTTCTCCATGACGAATTTGAATTTCACAGTTATCACAAGCAATAACATCCCTTCCTTTTGAACTATAAACTTTATTAATATTTTCACAATGTAAAAGAGTAACAATACCTCCCCTATTACAGGCTATCCTTCTATTTAAACCTACATATTCTAATTTAGGAACCTTAGTTTTGCATAATTCTATACTTTGATTACATCGTCCATAAAAACTACATCCTTCTTTTATATTACTATTTTTTTCACCTATTATTCCCCACATATCCTTATATATATTAATACTTGGAGAAGAATTAATAAGTCCCCTTGTATAATTATGCATCGGATTATTTATTACTTCTTTAGTTAAACCTTCTTCAACTATATTTCCTGAATACATAACTGCCACTCGTGAAGTAAGTTTTAAAATTGTTTCTATTTCATGTGATATAACTATTAAGGTGAATTTCTTTGTTTTTTGCAACTTCTTTATTAAATTTATAATTTCATTTTTAGATAATGCATCCAAAGCAGTAGTAGGTTCATCTGCAATTAAAACCTCCGGTTCACAAGATAATGCCATTGCTATTAATACTCTTTGTCTCATTCCTCCTGATAATTGATGTGGATAACAATTACCAATTTTTTTATCTAACCCTACCATTATTAAAAGTTCTATTACTCTATTTTTTCTCTCTTCTTTAGTTATTATAAAATGATTACCGAAACATTCTAAAATTTGTTCCCCAATTGTTAAAACAGGATTTAAAACATCTAAAGAATTTTGATAAACAATAGCTATTTTATTCCACCTTATTTTATTTAACTCTTTCTTACTAATTAATTGTAAATCCGTATCTCTATAGTAAATCTTACCTTCTACTTTTGTAGGTTTTTTTAATAATCCTATTATAGCCATGGCTAAGGAGGTTTTTCCACTTCCTGATTCCCCAATTATACCTAAACTGTCACCTTTATTTAATGTTAAATTTATATCATTAGTTGCTATAAAATTAGTATCTTGCAATTTATAAGTAATTTTAACCTCTTCAAGTTTTAATATTTCTTCTTGCATAATCCACCTCTATAATTTCTTATTTACTATTTTTTCTAATTCCCTACTAATAAACGCAATTGAAACAACTAATAAAATGATAGCAGTAAGAGGACTAATTACCCACCATTTCCAATAATCTGTATAATAAATACCTTTAAAGCCAATAGCATGATTTAAAATTAATCCCCAACTTTTTGTAGTAGGATCTCCTAATCCTAAAAAAGCCATACTTGCTTCTGCAACAATTGCTTTGCTTATAAGCTTTATAACACTTACCATCATAATTGGCATAATAGAAGGTAAAAAGTGTTTTCGTGTTAAATGTATAAAGTTTGCTCCATAACTTTTAGCTACTAATATATATTTTTCTTGTTTTATAGAAAGAATTTTTGATCTTACAATTCTTGCAGGTGTAGTCCATGAAAACAGTACTAATATTACCACAATATTTTTAATGCTTGGTCCTAAAAATGCTCCTAAAACAATCATCATAGGCAAATTGGGTATTATAATTATCATATCAATTATTCTCATAATTATTTTATCTAATAAACCTCCAAAGTAGCCAGAAAATATTCCTATTATACTTCCACCAACTCCTGCTAATACTGCACTTATCAAGCCTATAGTAATACTAATTTTAGCTCCATAGCATATTTGTGCCCATATATCTATACCTATATCATCTGTCCCTAACCAATGAATTTTACTAGGTGGTTCAAGGGCTTGTCCTGAAGGCACATTATATGGTTGAATACTTATAATATTTGAGAATATACCTATAAGTATCATTACAATAATAATGAATATACATACTTTACTTGTGATAGTTAATTTACTAATTTTTTTCATAATCTTACTCATAGTTATTCACCCTAGGATCCATTTTTCTATATACTATATCTGCTAAAAGATTCATAGTAAGTACAGTTATTGTAATAAATAAAAATATACCTTGGATTAAAGGATAATCTCTTACCATTATAGCTTCTTTCATTAAAAGACCTACCCCGGGATAATGAAATACATTTTCAACTAATACTGCTCCACCAAATATAGCACTTAAACTTAAAAAAAACCTTGTAACAATAGGAAGTATTGCATTTTTCAAAGCATGCTTAAATAATATTAACATATTACTTAATCCCTTTCCTTCTGCTGTCCTTATATAATCCTTTGATAATACTGAAATCATACTATTTCTTGACAATAAATAAAACCCTCCAACCCTTGATAGCACAAGGGTTAATACAGGTAGAAATCCATGATTTACCACATCTTTAACCTTTGAAAAATAACTATCATAACTTTCAAAAACACTAACTGCTCCAGAAAGAGGGAACAAGTCTAATTTTGCAGCTAAAATAAATAGAAATAATACACCAATTAGAAAAGCTGGAATTTCAGAAAAAATTATCATGATGAAATATAATATTTTATCTATATAGCTATTGTTATACCATGCAGAAATACTTCCTAAAAAAATACCTATTAAACAGCTAAGAATAATAGATATTAAAACAATTGGAATAGTCCATACCGCTCTGCTAATAATCAATTTTAATACATCTTCATTATAATATATACTATATCCAATATTCCCCTTAACCATATTTACTATATAGTCTTTATATTGATGAACAATTGATTTATTCAAACCATAATATTCCTTATATTTCTCTATCTGTTCATCACTATAATTTACAATTGAATCCCCCTCTTCTGATGATAAAAAAGTAAAGGGATCCCCAGGCATTAACCTAGGGATAATAAAGTTAAGTGTAATTATACATAAAAATGTAATTATATACTCTATTAATTTCTTACAAAAAATTTTTTTCATATTACTTCACATCTAGATAAGATAATTTATTATGAGTTAATGAATGATGATTGAACATATATTTCCACCCATCATATTTTTCTGGTCTATAAACAGTATATTCAGTAGTATTATAAAGTGGTATTTGAGGTAATTCTTCTGCAATTTCCTTTTGTAATTGAAATACTATTTCTTTTCTGCTCTCTTCATTTATTTCAGAAAGTTGTTTTTTACATAATTTGTTTATTTCCTCATTACTATATCCTGGTATGGATGAAAATTTACCATTACTAGAATACATTTTTCTAAGTAAATCTGCATCATTTCCCCATCCTCCATGACCATTAAGAATCATTTCATAATCTCCACTTTTTACTGCTGCATCTCTTGTTTTCATATCTACACTTTTAATATTTAAATCAATTCCTACTTTTTCAAGATCGATTTTAATAAGCTCTGCAATTCTTAATTCAGGTTTAGAATTTGATATTAATAATGTAAAACTATATTTTTGATTATTTAATAATTCCTTTGCTTTTTCTGTGTCACAATCATACTGCTTTATATCTTTGTTATACCATATATGATCTACTGGTAAATACCCTGGGCTAGCAATCTTACCTGCTCCTCTAGCTACTTTATCTATAAGTTCTTGTTTATTAATTGCATAAGAAATACCTTGTCTTAATTCTTTGCTTTTTAATTCAGGTCGCTTTTCCATGTTAAATGCAAGTCTATATCCCCAAAATGCAGGATTTGTTTTAACTACAAATTCTTGATTCTTTTCATATTTAGTTATAATATCTGGAGTGATATTTGCAATATCTATTTCTCCTTTATCAAAAGCTAGTACTGAATCACTTACTGGTATAAATTCTAATGCATCTACTCTAGGTTTTGGTCCCCAGTATTCATTGAATGCAGTAAATTTATAAGCCCCTTGTTCTTTATTATACTGTTCCAATTTGTATGGACCACATCCAATTAAAGCTTCTGATGTATTAAATGCTATAGGATCTTCAACTTTTTCCCAAATATGTTTAGGAATAATTCTTATATCTGCAAATCTATCAAGCACTGTAGAATTTTCTTTTTCTACAATTATTTTTATCTTATTTTTATCTAATACCTCAGCTTTTTTTACAAAACTTTTACCTTCAATATTTAAACTATCAGAAACCGGTGGATTTTTTTCAAAATATTCTAAAGAAAACTTCACATCTTCTGCAGTTAATTCTTTACCATCATGCCACTTAACATTATTTTTTAGTGTAAAAGTATATTCCTTACCATCAGGTGATATATCATATTTTTCCGCTAACCATGGAATAAGACCATTTTCATCTCTTTCTAAAAGACTATCAAATATTAATCTCATTTTATATGCCCCTGGTCCTCTTGAATAGTGACTATATGGAGTAAGATTTCCCCAATCTCCTCCCTCAAGTCTTAATACAGATGTCTTTCTTTCATTTGTTTTTCCTTCATCCTTTAATTCTTCATTAACTTTTTCTGCTCCACATCCTTGTAATATTAATATACACATTATGACTAAACTTAAAATTAAACTCTTTATCTTCTTCATGTCTTTCTCCTCTCTATGCTTTCCAATATATCCACGCAATTTTTGCTTCCATAGTATCCTTTATAATCCCATCTTCAGATATACTTGTTAAATATTCTGTAACTTTATCCTTTATATCTTTAGATTTCTCTCTACCTCTTTGAATTTGAAGTGTATAAAGTTCAATTGCTTTTTCTAAAGGGTAAACCTTCTCACTTTTTATATCATGGTAACAAATTTCCGGATAAAATCCTAAATTCCACAATATATTAAAAGCACAATATATATTCTTACCCCATCTTGAAGAAGGTTCTTCTCCGTAAACTTTTTCATATAGTTCATCCATTATTTTATCGTTACGTTTTGCAAAACTACTCATAAAACAATATCCCTTACTGGCTTGAACCATTTTTACAAGCGCATCTTTACTATTTATTCCAGGACACATAGATGCAAAGACTAAATCATATTTTCTTTCCCATCCTTTTTCTTCAATACTAATATTCTCCCAAGGCATCAATTGGAAATCTATATTTTTAACATTTTTCTCTTCCGAATTAACTTTTGCATAGTTAATCATCTCTGGTGAAATATCTATAGCTGTAACATTCTTACATAATTTTGAAAATTCTAAGCTATATTTTCCTGGACCACAACCTATATCAAGAATATTTCCCTCTTTATTTAAATAACACTTTGATACTAAAAAATTTATTAAGTCATTAGTTCTGTTTGTATTTTCTTTTTTTAAAAATGACTTATTAAATTCCTCTGCTCTTGAATCCCAAAGAATTTGTTGACTATGTAAATCCTTTAAACCTGAACTTGCCCATATTTCTTCATAATATTTTATGTCCATATTTTAAAAATCCCCCTATTCCAACTATTTATTATAAATAAAACCCATTATTAACCATAGATTTAGTTAATAAAGGGTTCTCTTATTCTACACAAATAAAACACCTCCTCTATCCATCGTAAAGTTATGTTGATACAACATAGGCAGGTCTTCTGACTTTAGTATCATAATTTTACTACCCTTCCAGATAACTCCGTGGTAATCTAGTAAAACTCCCCTATTACAGCGGCGGGACCGTATAGGATTTTCACCTACTTCCCTTTTCACTAATCTTTTAATTAGCACCTATATTAAAAATATTTATTTAATTTTTAGCATATGACAATTATAGTATAATTGTATATTTTACCTATGTCAACAAATTATTTAATATCTGTATTACTTATTTCTTTAATCAATATATTGGAATATTAATAGCACTAATACTCCGTGATAATTTAACCAACTAATTATAGAATATATAATAAAACAAAACAGAGCATGTTCTCTATAGATTCATAGAAGTTAAGAACTCTGTTTATAAATATTGATATTCAATTAATTTTCAAGTAGCCTTTTTACTGGAACATAAATCTCCATAATCGTATCTGTTCGATAATGACAACGCTCATCATAAAATTCAAAATCTAATTTATCTTCATCATACATATATCCACTATCTTTAAACCATTCTTCAAATATATATTTCCAAGTTTCTTTAATCACTTCTGAAAACTTATCTTGGTTAGGGTCTACAGTAACATCCACTGGAGGAGTTGTAAATACTGCATATTTCGCCTCTGGTACTTCCACTATAATCATATCCTCTGTAACTTTAGAGAAATCTTCAACAATGACTCCTAAAAGATAGCATACATTTCCCCCTTTATCAGTTGGAACGCATAGACCAACTTCACCATGATTAGGAGGATTTAAGATTTCATACATCTTTGTTTCTAAATTTTCTCCATCATAATTGCTCCAAAAGGATGCAATATCCTTTGTATAACTTGTTCCTCCAATATTAGTATTTATTCCATATCCAGCTACCTTAAAAGCTGGCTTTTTAACAATAACAGGCTTCATAATATAACCTCCAATTTTAAATGTTATTCCCTTATTGAAGTATCCATCCATTCTAGCTATATATTGTGTTGGACTATATCCAAAAGCTTTCCGAAAGGACTTTGAAAATCCACTAGGTGTTTCAAATCCATATTCAAGGGCAATATCAATAATTTTTCTTCCTTTAAATAGTTCTATTGCTGCTAATGATAGCTTACGTTTTCTAAGGTACTCCATTATAGATATACCTTTACATAAAGTAAAAACTCTACAAAAGTGGTTTACAGAATACCCCACATAATCAGCAACTTCACTCACAGTAATAGCTTCCTTGATATTATTTTCTATAAATTCAATACACCTATCAATATCCTTACTGTAATTCACTTTTATCACAACCTTTTCCCTAGGGTATCTTTATTATACCAAGACTTTAAAATTTAAGCTGTTCCTAATTTGCTAAAATCTCAATCTATATAAAAAAAGTATGCTCATTTAAAAGCATACTTTCTATACATACTAATATTAATATTTATATTTGTTTATATTTGTTATAAATTCTCAGCATTTTTATACAATTCATCTGCTTCATCTTTCTTAATAAGAGATGATAATATATATGCAATAATTATAATCCCTGGAATATCAATTAGTAATCTAGTTATTGCGAATTTGCTTCCTAAAGAGGACATTTCAAATAGAAACATTGGGATTTTCGTTGTAGACCAAGCTCCAATAAAGATTAAAATATTACTAAGTTTTACACCCTTTTTCATGAAAACTGCCGCCATAGGAAATGCACCATAAAGTGGTCCTGCAGCTGCAGATCCAAGAATTATGGATAAAATTATTCCAATTATTCCTGACTCTTCTCCCATATATTTCACCATGGTTTCTCTGGGAATCCATACGTCTAGTAAACCTAATAAAATAAAAATTGGTGGTATAACCATAGCCATTTCCTTAAAGCTATATGCTGCAATTCCTAATGCTTTTGTTCCTAATTTATAATTAACTATAGTTAGTACACATACTAATATTACTGTTATAATAAAAAATTTATATCTTACTAATAATTTCTTCATATTTAAACAACCTTTCCAATAATATAAGCTACTATAAATGAAAAGATAAATGCTAATACATTTCTTAAAATAGTAAGCTTTTTACCAAAATATTTTACTTCTACTGGTATTGTAATAACTCCCACCATCATTAATGTAGAAATAAAGGCTCCTATTTGCATATACCCTGCTCCATTTTGAAGTAGCATTGAAGCCGTTGGAAATGCTACGAACCCAGGAATTAATGTAATGGCACCAACTATAGCAGAAATAATTACACCAAACCACCCTGAGTTTCCTCCAATAATTTTCGATATTACTTCTGGATTTAGGACTGCAAGTAAAACTCCAATAATCATAATAATACCTAAAAATTGTGGTAATATGTTTTCAAAAGATTTCCATGCTTTTTTTAAAGCCATTTTTGTTTTTTTCTTATTCTTAAAGAATGAAATACTAAGTAATAAACCCGTTAACATGTATAAAGTATAGTTACCCATAATGTATCCTCCTATAAATTCTATATAAAATCAATCATATATTATAATATTTAGATATAGCAATATAAATATATTATACAAAACATATTTATGTTTGTATATATGGTTTGTATATAACCTTTTTATTTTATGTATTAAAAAGTAAATATTTACTTTTTAACATTTTAATAGTATATTATATTATAAGTGGTATAGTTTTTATATGAACTTGTTTATATAAAAACAGAAATTTATAGAAAGGATAATGTTATGGATAATTCACTTTCTCTCAATAGAGAAAAACTTATGGGAAAAATTCAATGCTATATCATTGAAAATAACTTATCACCTAATGCCAAACTCCCTTCCGAAAGAGAATTTTGTAGTATGTGGGATTGTAATAGAACTACCTTAAAAAAAGCTATAGATCAATTAATTAATCATGGTAAATTATATAAAAAGAAAGGATCGGGAACTTTTTTATCAGAGCCTAAACTTGAAAAAAATTTACAAAGTCTAAACTCTTTCCATGAATTTATAGATGAAAATTCTTTAAATTTATCTACCAAATTACTTTCATTGAAGCTATTAAACGATAATACCTTTGCCTATGAAAACCTAAAGGAAAATTCTAATAACAATTTATGTGAACTAATTAGATTAAGATCAGTAAACTCCGTGCCCTTTGCTATAGAAAATAGTTATCTATCTTCCAAGTATTATGATGAGCTAATTAGAAAAGATTTTGAAAAAACTTCTTTATATGAGGTTTTAAAAAAGGATTTTAATCTAAATTTAAATAGTGGTTGGGAAGAAATATCCATGACCTATGCTACGGCCTTAGAATCAGAACTTTTAAAAGTTGAAGAAGGTTTTCCCCTTTTTCACCTCAAGGGTACTGTGCTAGAAGAGAAAGGTTTTCCCGTTGAATTTTTCTACTCTGTAATACGTGCAGATAGAGTGAAACTAAAAAGTGTATTAACAAGATAGGAGTTGATTGTATTGAAAATAGCTACTGTAGGTGACAATTGTATGGATGTATATTTAAACTTAGGTAAAATTTATCCTGGTGGAAATCCCGTAAATGTAGCAGTATATATGAAAGAATTAAATGAAATCTCTTCCTATGTTGGAGTGGTTGGTAATGATAAATATGGAGAATTAATGATTAATTCCATTAATTCTAAAGGGGTAGATACTTCTCATGTTCGGGTATTAGAAGGTGCTACAGCTATAACAGAGGTTTCTTTAATAAATGGAGATAGAGTCATGGGAGATTACTATGAAGGCGTATTAAGTAAATTTGAACTTACTAACGAAGATTTAGATTTCATTTGTAACCACGATCTTTTTCATACAGCCTATTGGGGTAAAACTGAAAACTACCTTTGCCACATCAAAGAAAAAAATATTCCTATTTCTTTTGATTATGCTACTAAATTAGAAGACTCTCTTGTTAATAAAACCATCAATTATGTTGACTATGCATTTTTTTCTTATTCTAAAAGAGATGACTATATAGAAAACTTTATGAAGGATATTCATAGTAAAGGACCTAAAATAGTAGTTGTAACTCTTGGCAATAAAGGCAGTGTTGCCTATGCTGATAAAGAATTTATTTTTCAAGACATCATAGAAACAAAGGTAGTTGACACTTTAGGTGCTGGAGACTCTTTCATAGCAGGTTTTTTAAAGGGTATTCTTAATAAAAGCTCCATAAAAGAATCCATGCTTCTTGGTGCTAAAACTGCATCTAAAACATTAAAATATTTTGGTGCTTGGTAATGACTGAGAATAATTCAAAAAAACAACTAAGTGGTTCCTCTCCTTTATATACTCAACTAAGGGATATCTTAAGGGATAAAATTATTAGTGGTGAATTCAAGGTTGGTACAGCAATTCCCTCTGAAAATGAATTATCGAATACATATGGAATAAATCGTCTAACAGTACGTAATGCTATATCCATTCTTATCCGTGAAGGATTGTTAAAGAGTATTAAAGGTAAGGGTGTATTTGTTCTTAATTCTAAAATCGAAAGAGACTTATATACCTTAAGCGGTTTTACTAAAACTATGAAGGATAAGAATACATCTTCAAAAACCACTATATTAAATAAAACTACCAAACCTGCTGGAAAACTTTTGAGTAAAAAGTTTAATATAAATGAAGATGATGATATCTATGTTATAAAGAGACTGTGTTATGCCAACAAAGAACCTATATCCCTAGAATACATTAATATTCCAAAATATATACTACCTAATTTAGATAAAATCAATCTATCCTTTTTTTCAATATATGAACTCTTTGAGGTTTATAATATAAATCTTGTTACCGCAGATGAAATCTTGGAAATCGTTCGACTAGATGATAAGCATAGTAAACTTTTATCTCTAGATACCCCTTCCTGGGTAATGTTATTTGAGTGTACTAGCTATGATGATACTGGAAGAGTTATAGAATTTACTAAAACCTATACAAGAGGAGATAAATGTAACTATAATGTACATTTTAATAAATGATATAGAAAGAAGGTATTTATATGTTAAATATTGATAAGTCCACTGTAGATTTTCTTGTTACAGAAAATATGGTTACAGAAGTTGAAAAAGTATTAGAAAAGGACGTTCCTAAAATTAGAACCATAGTTGATGAAATGGTTAAAAGAGGAATTAACAAAGTTTATTTTATAGCTTGTGGTTCACCTCTTTGTGCTTGTGAAACTGCTTCTATGTTATTTGAAAAATACTCAAATATTACTTCTAAAACTTATAGTGGCTATGACTTTTTAGATTGTACACCTTATAATTTAGATGAAAAAACAGCAGTGATTGCTCTATCTCAATCTGGAAACACTGAGGAAGTAGTAGAAGCTTTAAAAAAGGCTAAAGCTACTGGTGCCCTTACTGTCAGCGTTACTCGTGATCCTTCTGGAAACTTATTAGCTCCTGTAGGTGACTATTTAGTAGCCTATGAAGCTGAATGCATCTGGGAAATTCACTTATTAATTACTTATACCTTTGCATTAGAACTTATCAATAAAGTTACACCAAGCATTGAAATTACTAGAATTCAAGAAGACATATTAAAACTTCCTAACCTTTTAGGAAAATTAGTAACAAGTTGGGAATCTAAAGGACGAACCCTGGGTGAAAAAGCTTCTAATTGGGATATAATATATACTGTGGCTGCAGGTCCACTAACCCCTTTAGCCTATAAAGAAGGAGTTATTACAATGATGGAATTTGCTTGGACTCATGGAGCAAGTATAAATAGTAGTGAATTCCGCCATGGACCTTTAGAAATTGTTGAAGAAGGAGTACCTTTTATTTTTCTATTAGGTACAGATGAATCTAGACATACTACTGAAAGAACTATAAATTTTGTTAAGAAATTAGATCAGGATTATATTGTCTTTGATTATAAAGAAATAGCTGAAGACCTTCATCCTACGCTATCACCTTTTGTACTTTTTGTCCCTCTCGAGTGGTTTTTCTATTATCTTTCAATTTACAAAGATCACAATCCAGATGATAGAAGATATTACGGAGGTATTGTTAAATACTAAAAATAAGGATGTGATTATTCATGACTGAATATAAAAAATGCAACTGCGAAAATTGTCTTCATAAATTATGTGTAGAAAGAGTTCCAATTTTCTCTGGTTTAAATTCTGAAGAATTAAGTAAAGTAGCTACCTTAATTGTAAAAAAGCAATATGAAAAAGGTGAGCTAATTATAATGGAAGAAAGTTATTTAGAAAATCTAATCATTATAGATAAGGGTAAGGTAAAAGTATTTCGTTATACTATTGAAGGCAAAGAGCAGATTCTATATATATTTGATCACGGTGACTTCTTTGGTGAAAAAAATCTCTTAAATAATCAGCAATCTACCTATAATGTTGAAGCATTAGAAACTACTTATATTTGCATGATAAATAAAAATGACTTTCAAAAACTTTTAATTAATTATCCTAAAATAGGGATTAAAATCATAGAAGAATTATGTAGTCGAATGGATAAAATAGAGAGCTCAGTTCAAAATATGGGTACTAAAAACATAGAGTTGCGTATAAATTCACTACTTCTTGATTTTGCAGAAAGGTATGGTAAAAAACATCCTAATGGTGTTATTGTAGAGCTCCCATTAAGCCGTGAAGGAATAGCTAACTATATAGGTACTGCTAGAGAAACGGTTAGTAGGAAATTAAGCGTACTACAAGATGAAGGTGTCATTGATATGATAGGAAATAAACAGATTTTGATACGAGATATATATGCTTTAATGAATTAAAAAATAAAAATAATTAGATAGTTTGTTTTAAAACTATGACTCCAGTCACAGAATGTTTTATATAACTAATATATTATAGAGATATAAACAAGAAATCTTTAAATAACACTGTATTGGAGGAATATATATGAATAAATTTAATAGTTCTCAAACTGTAGGAGAAATTGTTTCAATTATGCCTAAGGCTAGTGAAATTTTCAAACAATATAAAATCGATTTTTGCTGTGGAGGTAATAGACCCCTTGAAGAGGCACTCTATGAATTACATCTTGATGAAAATCTAATATTAAATAAAATAAATGAGATTTTTGAAGAAAGTAATAATACAAAAGAAGTATTCATGGATTTTAAGGCATTGACATCAAGTGAATTAATTGACCATATTGAAAATACTCATCATGCCTATACTAAGAAAGTACTTCCTGAATTAGGAGAGTTAACAACAAAAATAATGAGAATTCATGGTATAAACCATAATGTACTATTCAGAGTCCATAAGCTCTTTTCAATGCTTAAAACTGAGTTAGAGCAACACTTGCTTAAAGAAGAACAAATTCTTTTTCCATTAATTAAAGAATATGATAAAAATCCAAGTGTTAATCACCTTGAAAAAATTAATGAAGTAATTAATGAAACCGAGGAGGAGCATGAAGGTGCTGGAGATATTTTAAAGGAACTCAGAAAAATTACCAATAATTTCAAAGTTCCTAATGACGGTTGTAATACCTATATTATAACTTTTAAAATTATTGAAGAACTAGAGAGTGATTTATTCCAGCATATTCACCTTGAAAACAATATTTTATTTAAGAGAATGAACTTGGATGTTAGCAAACATCAATAAGTAACTTTCTTAAAATAAAAAAATTTACAAGCCTAAGGATAATTTATTTCCTTAGGCTTTTTATCATTTTATTCCATACTTGTTTTATATCTTTACATTTTCTCTGATTTCTTATTTATTTAAAAGAGCTTTATCCGGAGTTACAAGAATTTTCACATGTTTTTTCTTTTCAGGACCAGTCAAAGCTCCAAATCCTTCTTCAACTATATCTTCAAGTGCTATTTTCTTAGTTATATATCCTTCAGCCTTAATTCTTCCATCGCTCATTTGCGCAATTGTTGCTGGAAACTCATGTCTATAGGCTAAAGTTCCTACTATTTTCTTTTCAGAAAATACTAAGACATTAGGGTTAAAGTTTATTTCATCTTCCCAAATACTTGTTATTACCATAGTTCCTTCATATTTTAGACTATCTATGCCTATATCAAAGCCTATCTTTGCTCCTGTAGTTTCAAAGGCAACATCTACACCTGTTCCACCAGTAAGTTTTTTAACCTCCATAGCTATATCAACTTCATTTGGATCAAGAACAACATCTGCTCCTGCCCTCTTTGCATATTCCTGTCTTATTGATTTTCTTTGTAACACTACTACTAATTTTGCTCCTGCTGCTTTTAAGCATTCAATAGTTGCAAGACCTATTGGTCCTGAACCAAGTACTATGGCAGTATCTCCTGTTTTAAAATTAGCAATTCTAATAGAATGAAGTGCTACCGCCATTGGTTCTACTAAAGCTCCTTGTTCATAAGTCATCTCATCTGGCATTTTATGCACATATTCTTCTGGAAATACAGTATATTCTGCAAGTCCTCCACCACTACCACAAAGTCCGTGAAATCCTAAGGAAGAGCACAGATTGTATTTACCTTCTCTACATGCTAGACATTCTCCACAAGCTACTATAGGTTCTACAATAACTCTATCACCTATTTGAAATTTTGTTACTCCTTCTCCTACTTCTGCAACTTCTCCTGAAAATTCGTGCCCTAGAACTACTGGTGCTATATTCCCACTTAAAGGATGAGGTTGTCCAACAGGTATAAAAATAGGTCCTCCTAAATATTCATGCAAATCTGAACCACATATTCCACACCATTTAACTTTAATCTTTATATTTCCTTTAGTAACCTTTGGTTCATCTACCTCCTCGACCCTAATATCTTTCTTATCATACCATAATGCTGCTTTCATAATAAAATTACCTCCTAAAAAATATAATCTAACACATTGTTAATATTCTCACATATTTATTATGCAAATCTTATGCCAGAATCATTGCTTAAAATACTTTTTAAAACATTATTCACCCTATTTTGCCTGAAGCTATGAAAATGACTACATCAAGTCTCATTCTACATTTCTAATTAAATTTACTTTAAACCTTATTTATAAATTTAATTTATATAGTAAATTAAAAAATCTCAAAATGATACACAACTTAGTGTCTCATCTTGAGATTTATTATTTTTAATTCTCATTTTGATACATATATAATTCTAATTATTGATAATAAAAAAACAAAGTAATTTATAGGTCATTTATGTTATATTTTTTTATCTTTCTATAAATAGTAGCTCTACTTATTCTTAGCATTTCCGCAGACTTTAATATGTTACCTCCGCAAAAGTTAATAGCTTTTATTATATTTTCTCTTTCTAAAATATCTATAGGTACTATTTCATCTACATCACTTGCTTTCTCATTATTAAAATTATCTTCTATTATTTGTGACTTTTCCAAATATTGTACACAAATTATATCCTTTTCACTAGAATAATAATCCCTTTCTATAGCATTTCTAAGTTCTCTTACATTTCCAGGCCAATCATGTTTTTTTAGTTCATTTATATAATCTGTTGTTATCAGTTTATATTTAGCTTTATTTTTAAAATTAAGACTATTAACAAAGTGTCTTGCTAGTGTCTCTATATCCTCCTTTCTTTCCTTCAAATGAATGGTTTTTATATTCATTACATTTAACCTGTAATACAAATCTTCTCTAAAAGTTTTTTTACTTACCTCTTCTTTTAACTCTTTATTAGTTGCTCCTATTATTCTTACATCTAATTTCTTTTCGTAATTTCCGCCTACTCTAACTATGGTATTGTTATCTAAAACTCTTAATAATTTCGATTGCATATCTAAAGGAAGTTCTCCTAATTCATCTAAGAAAATTGTTCCACCATCTGCTAATTCAAATTTCCCTGGATGTCCCTCTTTAGCAGCTCCAGTAAAAGCTCCCTTATCATAACCAAAAAATTCACTTTCCATTAGATCTCTAGGAATTGAAGCACAGTTTACAGCTACAAAAGGTCCTTCACTTCTTTGACTATAATTATGTATAGCTTGAGCTACCAGTTCTTTTCCCGTACCGCTAGGTCCTTCTATTAATATATTGCACTCACTTCTTGAAGCCCTTTTTGCAAAATTTATCATATTTATCATTTTATCGTTACTAGTTACAATGTCTTTAAACTTATAGTTAGCCTTATATCCTACCACTTTATTTACAAGCCTATGTACAGATTTACTTTCTCTAAAAGTTATAACTACTCCCATAGACCTATTATTAATATTCATAGGTACAACATTTAATATACATTTTATTCTTTTATTATTAATATTAAAATCACATTCTATGTTATTATAAGTTTCCTCATAATTTTCTATAATGTAATCAAAATTTAAATTATCTAGAGCTTCTTTTATATTTATTTCAAATATTTCATCTTGATTCATATCTAAAATATTTTCTGCTCTATGATTTACTCTCTTAATATTAAATTTTTCATCTATTACTATCATTCCCTCTACAATGGAGTCAAAAGTTATATTTAATAAATTATAGGATAATATAAGTTCTAACTGTTTCTTTATGGATTCAGCTGCTGCAATAACTATTCCCAAAGTATGCAGATGTGCATCCTTGCATATGCCAGACATATTTATACACCCTATTATTTTCCCATCACTATCATGTATAGGTGCTGATGAACACGTCCAAGAATGTTGTTGTATACCATAATGCTCAGCCCCAATAGTTTGTATTGGTTTATTTAGATATAAGCATGTTCCTATAGCATTAGTTCCTACTGCTTTTTCTGACCATAAGGCTCCCTTTGTAAATCTTAAATCCCTGGCCTTTTCTAAAATACTATCGTCACCAATAACATCTATTATATATCCATCTTTATCTGCAAGGAATAAAGCAAATCCTGAACCTGATATGGTGTTATACAAATTCTCCATTATAGAATGTGCTACTGAAACTAAATCTATATTCTCTTTAACTTTAATTCCTACAGGAGCTTTATATTTCTCAACACCTCTTCCATCCATATAGTCTACATTATACTCTTTACATCTTATCCATGAATCTCTTATATCTTTTTTAACTTTTTTATTATCTATACCGTATTTCACAAATTCATTCCATGCTTTTGTAATTAATTCCGTATAATTATCCATTCTTACACTCCCACCCCTTAAGAAATATATACTTAAAACAATAAATTTATTATTTTAGTATTTGTTTTATATCACCATGGATAAAATGTATACCTAGAACTAAATCTAATATATAAAATAATAAGAGTTATTAATATAATCCACTCCATATTTTTCACTTAGTTTCTTTAACAAATTTTTTACCTTAATATTATTTTCGTCTGGACTTTTTAAAAGTTCATTAAACTTATTCTTTTCTTTTAATGTTGCTTTATCTTTTATATATCCATAAACATGTTGTGCTGTGTTAATGAAATTTCCTCTACTAAAAGGCTTTTCTAGACACTGATCTATATACATATACACTTCTCTCATTGGTATAGGAGAATTTACTAAGCTACTACATTTTTTATAATAAGAATAATCTTTTTCCATTAAAGAATACTTATACTTCGCCCATTGCTCTGTCCTTATTGAAATTGGTAAGTCCTCATTAAGAGTGCAAATACACTTGATTGTTGATATTTCCTTATCCTTAACTTCAAGCATAACATCTGAATTAATTTCTGAAATACTTTTCATATAATCTAAAAAATTACTAGTAACAACAAACTTAGAATGAGCTCCTCCTTTTTTACTTATATCCCTATCAGAATAATGGAATTTTACTGGACCATCTTCAACCTTCCATGTATTTTTAACAGCATATAAAATATCCTTCCACTCTAAAGAACAAGGATTGAGTTGTTGATGAAGATTATCAAACACTGCTGGTATTTTAATATCATTACAAATATTTAATACATCTTCTATGGTGTAACTCTTATCATCATTCTCAATTACCAATCTTTTTTTCAAAGAGTTTGATAGTCTATTAAAATTATGCTTAAATCGTTCCATTGCAGAAAGTTTATCTCCATATACCCCTCCAACATGAAGTATAATTTTATTAGAATAGTCCACACCTAAACTATCTAAAAATTTGCAATGATACTCTAGATCCATAATACTTTTTTCAACTACTTCCTCATTAGGAGAATTTAGAACTGTATATTGACCAGGATGCATAGAAACCCTAATATTATTATTTTTTATAAAATCTCCACACTCTGTAAGTTCTTTATTGTAGGTCTCCCACCACTTTAGGTTATTAATTGGATGACTACCAAATGGAATTATATCTGAACTTATCCTAAATAAATATATTGCATTTTCTACATTCCACTTTAATATATTCATTAAATCATCAATGTTACTTCTAACACACTGATTAAAAACATTATCACTAAAATTTTTTAATAAAAAGCTTCTTGAAGTTTTATATGGAATAGATGCAGGTGTACATGCATATCCAATTCTATTTTTTTCAAGCAACTTACAACACCATCCTTTTACTTAAATGAAAAGTAATAAACTAATTGCCATTACAGCCATTCCAGCTACTAGACCGTAGATAGATAAATGATGTTCACCATATTCTCTTGCAGATGGAAGTAATTCATCAAGAGAAATGAATATCATAATACCAGCAACTATAGCAAAAATAATTCCAAGAGTAACATTGTTAATAAATGGCATTAGCACTAAATAACCAATAATAGCACCTAGAGGCTCTGACAGTCCAGATAGAAAAGAATATAGAAAGGCTTTCTTTCTACTACCTGTAGCATAAAATACTGGAACTGATACTGCGATACCCTCAGGAATATTATGAATAGCAATAGCAATTGTTATAGGTATGGCTATTGATGGTTCTTGTAATGCAGAAATAAAAGTAGCCAATCCTTCTGGAAAGTTATGAATAGCCACTGCTAGTGCTGTAAGTAATCCCATTCTAAGCAATTTCTTATTATCTTTTGATGTATCTTTTAAATTTTCATTTTCCGTTCCCTCTAACTCTTCAATTTTATAAATATCATGAGGATTTTCACCACTTGGTATAAGTTTGTCAATAATAGCTATAATTAACATACCAAAAAAGAAAGCTCCTACTGTAACCCAAGAACCCAATTTAAATCCAAGTTCAACGGATAATAAGTTCCTAGCTTCAACAAAAATTTCTATCATAGAAACATATATCATAACTCCTGCAGAAAATCCTAAACTGATTGATAAAAACTTTGTATTGGTCTTTTTAGCAAAAAATGCAAGAGCACTTCCAATTCCTGTACATAGCCCTGCAAATAACGTTAATGCAAAGGCAATAAAAACCTGTTCCATATCTTTTCCCCCTAATTCCTATATTTTATTCATTTACTTATTAATAATTTACACAAACTTGTTTAATCATTACAATATCAATTAATACAACTTTTACTAATTTTCACCCTAATTGAACCTAATCATTTTCATAGGATGAATTACTCTATTTTCCTTTAATAGTATAATTATTATATCATAATCAATTTAAAAATCACTACTATGCTATCCTATATAAAATAGCTGGATTTAAGAATAAGTTTGCCTAGTATGATAATTATTCATACTAGGCAAACTTATTTATAAAATACTAATTATCACATAAAACTATAATTTGTGATGGTGTTGTAATTGCAGGTATACTCTTGGTACTCATTCCATATACAACCACAAGATTTCTATTTTCTATATTTCCCAAAAATCTCTGGCCATTTTCAAGTAATATTTGTGTTCTATTACTAATGTTAAGTCTAAGTGAATCATCTCTACTGACTAATCTTCTATTGAAATGAGACACTTTGACATTTTCTTTTTTTGATTTTCTGGCTATAACAATAGCTCTATACTGTGGTGGAAATATTAATGGAACAGGTGCCAGTGCATCATAAAATCCAATTATATAATCACCAGGTCTTATATTAACATGGTCTACAAAGTAAGTATCTCGGCTAACTACTAAGTTAAAATCATCATCTCTTCTTCCTCTTACTGACATTATCATTGTACATGCCGATGTGTCATTTACTGATGTTTTCATCACTTCTATACTTTTAACTATACCTTCAACACTTAAAAATTCCTTCACTATTATTCCTCCATATAATAACATACTGTGTTGTTATTATATTATGGATTGAAAAAACTTGTGTTACAATTTAAATATCTTCTTTAAAAATATAAAAGTAATAAAGAATGCTTATCTACCTATTTTTTTCAAAATTTTAGTACAATTATGGGTACACTAAAGCTAAATTTTACTTTACCATTCTTTTCTTATCATCAGATAAATCAAGACCTAATGTTCCACCTGGATTCATAATATTATTTGGATCAAAATGATTTTTTAATACCTTGAATACCTCCATTTGATTTTTACCTATTTGACCTTCAAGCCAAGGGGCTGTCATCTTTCCTATTCCATGGTGATGACTCATCGCAGCTCCATACTTCTGAATATTATCAAGTATTCCATATTGATATTCTAAATACTCATCTATTTTATTCATTTTAGCTATAAAAATAAAGTACAGATTTGCACCTTGTGGATAAACATGAGACATATGTGTCATACAAATTGTATTTGGTCTACTTTTGCAGTAAGCTCTTACTCCCTTATGAACGTAATCCATATTCTCCCAGTTAACTGAACATTCAAGGGTATCAGTCATAATACCATAATCCTGTAAATCTTCTCTTAAATATGGATCTCTAAATCTTCCGTGCTCCCATGCCTTAGTTACATATCCTGTGGTCGACATAGCTCCATACGCTTTACATATCTTATGAACCTTTTTCCTTACTACCTTTGTAAAACATGTTTCTCCATCTGTAAATCCTAAAAACATACATCTCTCATTTGTCTTATATCCTCTTACAGTCATTATTTTATCAATAATTGTTCCTTCTACTCCATAGAGTTTCATCATAACATCAGTTTCTTCTGGGTCTGATAATCTAAATACTGATGGAAATCCAAATTGCCCTTGCATAATCTCTCTTGCTGCATTTCTAGCATCTTCCCAGTTCTTGAATATATAACTAAATCTCCTTTGATTTTCTGGCATGTATCTAAAAATCTTAAGAGTTACAGAAACTAATATTCCATAGGCACCTTCACTTCCCATCATGATTTCATCGATGGATGGTCCTGTAGCTAATGCAGGATATTCATCAGTTTTTATTTCTCCAACCGGCGTGATATACTCTTGACATATAACCATATCCTCAATCTTTCCAAAGTAGGTTGAATTCTGACCTGCTCCTCTAGTTACAACCCAGCCTCCAACTGCCGAATATTCAAAGGATTGAGGGAAATGCCCACAGGTATATGCCCTCTTTGCACCAAAGAGTTCCTTTGCTTTATTTAATGTTTCTTCTAGTTTCGGACCTGACATACCAGCTTCTACAGTTATTGTTTGATTTATTTCATTAAAGTTAACTACCTTATTCATATAAACTCTCATATCTAAGGATACTCCACCTTTTACACACTCAACGCCTCTAGTTACAGATGAACCTCCTCCGTAAACATACACTGGTATTTTCTCTTCATTACAGTACTCAACTATTTCTTTTATGTCTTCTTTGCTTCTTGGATGCATTACTATATCAGGAATATTTTCAACGATACCTTCTCTAAGTCTCATTGAATCTATCATAGTTTTTCCATATGCTATTTGAAGCCTTGAATAAGGGTCCATTCTTACATTATTTTCTCCTACTATGTGTTTAAAGTGAGCAATTTGCCCTTCAGTTAAAGTAACTTCTTTTTCAAAATCAACCTTTTCTAAGCCCATTTTTTGTGGTGTTTCGAAATCCTCATCAGTCATTTCAAAGGTTCTCTTCATTAAATCATATAATCTAGGGTTTGGATGTTTAAATTCCTTAGGATTTCCCCATTTTAAAATAGATCTATATGATCCTTCTGGTGGTAAATCTTCATACCATTTCGGTGTAAAATTATTTTCATTTTTATTCATAAATAATTCCCCCATATACAATTAAATACCTGGATAATTTGTTATCTTTCCAATATCTGAATATAGTGATTTAAGTCTTCTATATATTCTCTTGTAAACATTCTTAAAAAGTTTTGAATATATTTCTGTATATTCTTTTTCTGGAGTAAATATTTTTTTATAATGAACCATTTTCTCAATAGCTTCATTGTAAGTTACATATTTACCTAAAGCTACAAAAGTTATAATAGCTGCTCCTAATCCTGACGTCTCATGGGTCGTAGTTTTATAAACCTTTCTATTTAGCATACTGGCAGTTATTTGACAAATAGTATCACTTTGAGAGCCGCCTCCTGAAACCATTACATACTTCACTTTTTCCTTAGTCTTTCTTTCTATTTTTTCTATTCCATCTAATAATCCATAATTTATTCCTTCAATAATAGCTCGATAAATATGGCTTCTTGTATGAACATCTCCAAAACCTATAATTGCTCCCTTTGCCTCAGGATATTTTAAACCTGGCCCCCAATATGGTTGAAGCATTAACCCATGGCATCCCGGTGGAACATCCTTTAATCTTTCATTTAATATTTCTTCATAAGAAATACCTCTTTCTTCAGCTTCCATAGCTTCCTTTCTAGCAAATTCCCTCTTAAACCAACTAATCATCCAATACCCCCTAAAAATTTCAAATTCTGGATTGTAATATCCTGGGATGCAAGCTGGATAAGCTGGCATAAACATTAAAGGCTCTATATATTTTTTTGACATAGTCTGAACTGTAGCCGTTGTTCCAAAACTTAAATTTACCCATTTTTCATTCTTACAACCTGTACCTAAGGTTTCACAACCTTTATCTGATCCTGCTGCAATAACAGGTATTCCAATCTTTAACCCTGTAAGCTTTGAGACTTCATAACTTATCTCTCCAATTTTTTCCCCTACTTCTACTAACTTCGGTAGCTTATCTCTTTCAACTCCTGAAATCTCCCACCTGTAATCTTTATTACCTTTTGGCCAATCCTTCTTTTTAAAATTAAAAGGTATATGTCCAATCTGAGATGCTATGGAGTCTACAAAGTTTCCTGTTAATTTAAAATTTAAGTATCCTGAAAGTAATAAATATTTATAAGTGTTTCTCCATATTTCCGGCTGATTTTCCATTATCCAATTTGCTTTACATTTTTTCCTTGAAACTTCTATGGCTTTTTTCATTCCAATTAACCTAAAGAGAAAATCATATCTTTTACTTATAGGTTTTTTACACTCTGCCATCCTCTGATCTAACCATATTATTGCAGGTCTTAATGCTTCCCCATTTTTATCTACATTTATTCCTGTATCTCTTTGTGTTGTTACTGATACTGCAAGTATCTCATTGAAAAAAGTAGAATTATTCTCTTTTAGTGCTGTACATACATGACATACACCTTGCCACCAAATCTCTGGATCTTGTTCTGCCCATCCTGGTTTATTTGAAAAGTATGGTTGAAAATCTAACTTCTCTTTAGCTACTAATGTACCTAATCCATTAAATATCAACGCTCTTACACTTTGTGTCCCACAATCTATGGAGAGAACATATTTATCCTCCATTCGGATACTCCTCCTTTAATATCTCAATCAAACTTGAGGTTGAAATTATATTAACTCCAGTGTTTAATATATTTTCAATTATTACATCATTTATATCAACATGATTTGTTATTATTACTTTACTTATTTCTCTCATCACATTAAATATTTTACTCTTTGGAATCAGTCCATCAGTTCTCACCGGTAGTCTTGGCATTTCCTTATATATTGTATTTACTGTTGAAGCAATACTTCTTAGTGGATTTTTAATCTCATTAATTCCAAATTCTATTCCTCTTTTGCACTTATTACCTTCCACTAATAGTTCTTCATTTTCTTCAATTATAGTAAGTTTACAACCATTAGGACACACTATACAGGTGATTTTTTTTAACTCCACCTTATACACCTTCTTTAATTTTACTCATAACCAAATTTAGATTATCCATATTATTTACAGAAAATGATTTTAAGTTCAAAATTATTTTTTCCATCTCTGGGGGCTTTATTATATTATACTTTTTCATAAATACTACCTTGTTACCTAAGTAAAATTCCACTTTTACATCTTCTATTATATCTTTACTTCTAAAGTAAATTGTTATATCTTTATCTATAAAATTTAAATCTATGCTTTGTGGTACTACATATAGAAATTCTTTTTTATCAAAGGTTATATCCACTAATTTTCTATAACTATTTTCTTTATAAGTTGCTGCCTGTTCTCCAGCATATTTCCCACTTTCTGATACATAATCTACTAAATCATTAACATGAAGAGAATTTCCACAGGAAAATACCCCATTTACACTTGTTCTAAAGTTATGATCTACCTTTGGTCCTTTTGTTGATGGATCAATTTCTATATTCAAACTTTCTGCTACCTCATTTTCTGGTATTAATCCTACTGATAATATTAATCCATCACACTTAATTATCTCTTCTGTTCCATCAATGAGCTTCATATTTTCGTCAACTCTACATGTTTCGACCGCTGAAACTTTACTCTCCCCTATTACCCTAGTTACTGTATGGGATAAATGTAATGGAATATTGTAATCTTCTAAGCATTGCATAATATTTCGGCTTAATCCTGAAGGAGTACTTTTCATTTCATACACACCTATAACCTTGGCACCTTCTAAGGTTAACCTTCTAGCCATAATTAATCCAATATCTCCACTTCCTAAAATCACACAGTTTTTACAAGGTAGATAACCCATGATATTTGTTAAATACTGTGCTGTTCCTGCTGAATATATACCAGCAGGTCTATCTCCATTTATAAAAACTTGTCTAGACGTTCTCTCTCTACATCCATTTGCTAAAACTAACGCCTTAGAGCTAACCTGAAAAACATCTTCTTTTGAATTTATTAAGGTTAATATAAAACTTTCTTCTACCTTTTCTACTTTACTTACAAATGTTGATTTATAAATTGATATCTCTTTTTCCCCAATCTTTCTCATATATCTATCGGCATATTCTGGTCCACTAAGTGTCTCATTGAAGGTAATTAATCCAAATCCATCATGAATACATTGTTTTAATATTCCACCTAATTTTTCTTCTCTTTCAACAATTAATGTTTTACCTCCCTTCTCATTAGATGCTAATGCTGCTGCAAGCCCCGCTGGACCTCCACCTATAACTATTACATCAAAGTGAAATTTATTGTCTTTCATTTAATTTCACCTCATTATCATTTATTGTGAGATTATTATATTTACTTTGGACTTTTTCTATAAGAATGTTAGAATCCTTACCTTTCTTAGTTATTTCATCAAAACTTTTACCACATTCCTCATTAATAATCTTTAACACCTGTGGCAAACAAAAGCCTCCTTGACATCTGCCTGCCCCAGCCTTAACTCTTCTTTTTATAGCATCTACTGTATTGACTTTTATAGGACTTCTTAACGCATCTTGAACTTCACCTTTGCTTATTTCCTCGCATCTACAAATTATTTCACCATATTCTGGTTTCTCTTTTATTAGCTTAGCCTTTTCCTCAAAAGACATATTTCTTACTTCTGGTATTACTTTTCTTATTGGATTCCAATAATCTTTTTTCTTTAACTGTATTTTTTCAGCTAGTAATACACAGGTTAACTTCTCAATTTCCTCTGCTATAGCTGGTGCAGATGCAAGACCTGGTGATTGGATACCTGCTGCATAAATTAAATTATCAACACGTCCAGATCGTTCAATGATAAAATCTTCTTCATAAGTAGCGGCTCTTATTCCTGCATAATATGTTATTACATCACCATAAGATAATTTAGGTACTACAGGTAAATGCTTTCTTAATATATTCTCTATATTTGTTGAATTTGTAGAATAATCTTCTCTAAAGGGTTGTTCATAAGCATCAGGCCCTACCAAAATATTTCCATCTATTGTTTTTATAATACCTCCACCCTTGGTATTTCCTTTAGTCAGGTTTAAGCTTGGCTTAGCTATCACTCCATTAATTAAAGAACCTTTCTTTCTATCTAATATTAGCGTCTCTCCTTTTCTTGGATGTATTGTGAAAAACTGATCACCTGCCATGTTAGCAATTTTATCAGCAAAGATTCCAGCTGCATTTATAATTACCTTAGGATATATTAATCCTCTATTTGTATTTACTCCAATAATCTCATTTCCATCCATAAGCAATGATTCTACTAAGGTATCTAAGGAAAAATCGACTCCATTTATAGCTGCATTTTCTGCAAAAGCATAGGTCATCCTATAAGGAGATAATATACCTGTTGTTCCAAAATGAACTGCCCCAACTATATTCTCCGTCACATTCGGTTCTATTTTTTTTACCTGTACCTTATTTAAAATAACTACATCCTTTACTCCAGCCTTCCGTGATCTATTCATAAGGTAAGGTTTAGCTAACCTTATAAATCCTCTATCAAAAAGCACTGTAGAGCCACATCTTTCAAAAGGTACCCCTAGCTCCTTTGTAATCTTTGAATAAAGCTCATTACCTCTAACATTAAATATGGATTTTTTACTTCCTATAGGAGCTTCTATACCTGGATGTATCATCCCATCATTTCTTGATGATGTGTGCATTGCCAAATCTGATTCTTTTTCAAGCAATAAAATAGACATTTCCCACTTTGCAAGCTCTCTGGCAATAGCACACCCTATAACTCCTCCTCCAATAATAAGTACATCTACCCTTTTTCCATTTAAATTTGAATCTCTTATAATCGGTGCTTTAATTATAGGTATTTTTAAACCTTTCACAGTTATTTGATTTACTACACCCTTGTATCCTCTTTTAGATGCAAGTTTACCAGCTTTAATAACCATATCCCAACTCTCTACCTGTCCTTCTAAAATGATGGAAGAGTTCCATTCTCTGCAGTAAATCTCTTTATTAACCTCTTTTTGTATAAGTCTTTGAACCTTTTCATATTTTTTTATCATTACATATCCCTTCCTTAGGATGTTCGGACATCTTAACTTCTCTGTATATACTATGATTTAACTATAAAATAAATACTTATTTTCAATAATTTATCATAGGTACATAGTATAAATTTTCTGGAACTATAAAATTTAAATAATAGAATGGTTCTTCATTATTTTCTTCATATATCCATCTTTCCATAACTAATACTCTTGTAGTTTCATCTATTTCTAACAGACTTTTTTCTTCGCTATTAGGAATTCTAATAGTTATCGTCTGATCTACCTTTGATATGTCTACCTTTAAATCATTTATAATCATACTTGCCAAGGATTTTTTAAAATCAAATTTACTATTATCATTAGAAAACCGCTGTGAAAAATATGAATTCTCAATGGCTACCGGGATTTCTTCAACAGTTCTTAACCTTTTTACATAAAGGCACTTTTGATTCATTTTCCATCTCATCTTATTTGTTAATTCCTCGGCTGGGATAAAAAAATTCTCATCTAGTATTTTGTTGCTAATCTTTATTCCCTTAGTTCTTAATGTAAAAGTTAAACTAATAAGTGGCTCAAATCCCAAAGAAGGCTTATCTCTTAAAACAAATGTACCAATTCCTTGTTTCTTATACAGATACCCTTGACTAACTAATAAGTCTATAGCTTGTCTTATTGTAGCTCTACCTACTTCATAGTTCTCCATCAGTTCCCTTTCAGTTGGAATTCGAGAATTAACCTCCCATCTACCACTTATAATTGCCTTGGTTATTTCTTCTTTTACTTGTATATATAACGGTGTTTTATTATATCTATCTATCATTATTAATTCCTCCAATGTTTTTTATATTTATATGCTGGATGATTTATATGATTACCAATTTATTAACATGTTGAGGATTATTTATATCTCTTAATTTATATTTTTTAATTATAAAGAAAGAAGAAAGGCAATTGTATCAATAATTAAGTATAATTAAAAAGGCAGCCTGAAACTACTTTTCAGGCTGCCTTATATAATATTATATAATATACTAACACCAATTTATTTAACTTTCCTATGATATTTTAAAATGAACATATTTCTCAAGAATAACTTACTTTTAAAATTATTTTTAAACTTATATGTGATTATCAATTGATTTCATTGTCTTTGAATACTTCTTATAGTAAAAATATCCTAACACTGCCCATAAAATCACTAATACCATAGAAGATCTACTTAATCTTGCAGGAGAACGTGGTATTATCAATAATCCTATGAATACTAGCCCTATAAAAGCCCCCAATGCTGAAAAATATTTGTCAACTCCTATTGAGTTTTTAACCCCAATATAACATACATAAAAATATGCTACTGCTGCTAGTAAGGATGACATATCTACAATATAAATAATAACTTCTCTACCAAACCATGGCGCTATTAAACTGACTACGGCTATAAATTTAACTCCATTTTCGAAAACACCATTTTTATTTTTCTCTTTGTACTTTGCTGGGATAAATTTATATCTCGACAAAGTTCCAATTAACTTGCTACTCCCTAACATAAACCCATTTATCCCCCCTGCTACCGCACCAGCTAGGGATATTATTAGTAGAATAAAGCCTATATATCCCATATTATCAAGTACTGCAGACCCTAAAGCCCACTGCTCCAATAAGGCTTTCTCTGGAGTATAAACTAGACCTGTTGTAATATTTAATAGGTTATAAAAAAGTGCTCCAGCAAATATTGCTAGTAATGCCATTCTTGTAGCTTTTGGTGCTTCAAAATTCAAATCTGTGGATACTTGCGGTATTACATCAAAGCCAACAAACAAGAAGGGTACTATAGCAAAAACTTTTACTACTTCAGTAATATTAAACTTATAGTTATTAATATAGGTATCTCTAATCAAGCTGTGGTCTACCTTCATAAACATGAAAGCAAACACTATAATTACATTTACCACCATTAATAAAATTAAGATGTTCTGTACCATGGAACTCAATTTCAATCCTTTGATATTAATATAAGCAAATACAAGAATTATCAAGCTGGCAATGATAACCTCTGACAAGTATACTGGATAACCTGCTACTTGATATAGATATATAAAATCCACTGCTGAACCAAATAACCTTTTAAGCACCAATACAAAGGCTGTGGCATTAAGTGGAACCATACTTATATAACACAATGTCAATGACCATCCTACTATAAATCCATTTCCCTTTCCTAAATTATTGTAAGTATAAGAGAATTCTCCCCCATCTTCATTATGCTTCTCCATCATTATGTGATAACCCTTTTGTATAAAAACAATAGCAAGACCACCAAGTATAAAACCGATGGCCGTGCTAATAATACCACTTTCATGGAGAAACTTTGAACCTGGCAAGGTAAATGAACCCCATCCAATAATAGATCCTAATGCTAAGGCTAATATGTCTATTCTGTTCAACTTTTTCTTCATAAAATTCAATCCTTAATTAAAATTATATTCTGTAACTATCTTTGCTCTTCCTGTTACTTGATCTTGATAATATTCATAGCAACAAATACCTAGATAAGAACCAGATATATTGATTACATTATCATATCCACTATTTTGTAGTGCCATTACTGCATTATAACTTCTTTGACTTGAACGACAATGTAAATATACAGGTTTATCCTTTGGTATTTCAGACATTCTTTCTCTGATTTCACTTAATGGAATATTTACTGAATTCTTAAGATGTCCTTGTTCATATTCATGCTTCTCTCTTACATCTACAATAAATTCGTCGTTTTCTACTAACTCCCTAACTATCGTTACTGGTACTTGTCTAAACTTACCATATAATAAATTTAGTCCTACTAAAGCTGCAAAATTAACTACATCTTTTGCTGTTCCAAATAAAGGAGCATAACATAACTCTAATTCCTTTAAATTCTCTAAGGTTCCACCCATTGTTATCATCGTTGCAATTACATCTATTCTCTTATCTACATTTCCTTTTCCTATAGCCTGTGCTCCAAGAATTCTTCCTGTTGGATATTCATATATTAATTTGAAATGCATTGGATTACTATCTGGCATTAAGCCAACTTTATCTCCTGGAATAATGTATACAAAATCATAAGAAATACCTGCTGCTTTAGCAGCTTTTTCATTTAATCCTGTAGAAGCTGCTCCTAGATCAAATACTTGAACTACAGATGATCCTATAACTCCATTATTATTGTGATGAATATTATACATATTATCAGCTGCTGCCCTAGCCTGTCTTTGAGCTGGTCCTGCTAAAGCCAGCCTTGAAGTTTTATGTGTTAAGCGATTATAAACTTCTATAGCATCACCTACAGCATATATATCTTTATCATTAGTCAAATAGTTATAATCAACTTTAATGCCTCCAGTTACTCCAATTTCAAGTCCTGCATCCTTAGCTAATCCTGTTTCCGGACTAACACCAATTGCCATTACTACAACTTTTGCAGCCACCTTTTTACCTGATTGTAATTCTACAAAGTCTTCATCTATCTTCTTAACTCCATCACTTAATATAAGGTTTACTCCCTTATCCATCATTTCCTTGTGAAGTATTTGAGCTATATCATAGTCAAAAGGACTCATTATTTGATCAAGTGCTTCTATAAGGCTTACATTCTTATCTGCTAAACATAGGTTTTCTGCTACTTCAACCCCTATAAAACCACCACCAACAACAGCAATATCCTTAATATTGTTACTATCAATATAATTCTTTAGTTTCTTTATATCAACTACATTCCTTACTGTAAATACATTGGAACCTGTTACTCCTTCAATACTTCTTGGCAATATTGGATTAGCTCCTGGAGATAGAACTAATTTGTCATAGTACTCTTCATATTCTTCTCCTGTAAGAAGGTTCTTAACTACTACTTTTTTATCTTCTCTTATAATTTTTATAACTTCACTATTAACTCTAGCTTCAATATTATATTGATTTTTGAACTGTGTTGGACACATTAAAACTAAATCATCACCATTTTCCACCATGCCACTTAAATGAAATGGTAAAGCGCAGTTAGAAAAAGATACATGAGGTCCCTTCTCAAACATAATTATTTCTGCTTCTTCATCAATTCTACGTGCTCTTGCTGCAACTGAAGCTCCTCCAGCAACTCCTCCAATAATTAAAATTCTTTTACCCATAACAATGATACCTCCTTTTAATGTTGTTTAAATAGTCTTTTAGCTAGTGTATTTCCTACAATACCACCAACTACCATGAAAATTAAGAAAATCCAACCGGAAAGTGAGAAATTTGCAATTGGTGTATATAATGCTCCTACATTACATCCATTAGCAAGTCTAGTACCTAATCCCATAGTAATTCCGCCTAGTGCATATAGTAATACTTCTCTTACTGTAATATGCATCTCTGACATAAATGTTTTCTTAAACTTACCAGCAGTTAACAAGTATATACTAGTTCCAATGAGTATTCCAAAGTTTTGCACTGAAACAGCATGTTCAAAGAATGGAACAAGATACGCCTTTGCTGGCATTTGAGTAAAGGCTGCCAAGGATTCTGGTGAAACTCCAAATATCATCAAGAATTTACCAAACCATATTCCATAAGGAGTAGATGCGCCCCATCCAGCCTTAGTAATTCCCATTAACAAAGCAAATAATATACCTATAACTACAGCCCCTTGCACTAATGTCCAAGGTTTTACAAATAATCTGTTGTATGTTGTTTCACTTAAAAGCTTGTAATTCTTAGTCTCTAACACTTCATTTTCATCCTGTACCTTTTCCATTGAGTGACCAGTATAAGTATTATTTTGCTTACGACTTCTCTCGTAACGGTATGATATAAATACAACTACTCCACAAAATAATGCCATTAATACTAAGGCACCTAGATATCCTTCAAGACCATCCCATTTAAATAGATCTGGTAGGAATACACCTCCTGCCAACTTTTCACCTACTGGAGTTGAAAACCAAGAGTTCTTAACCCATCCTACAGTATTTTGTATAGGGAATCCTAAGAATACTCCTAACCCAAAGAAGATTAATGTAATAAACGCTCTAGGAAGACCTGTTATTAAGTCCGTAAGTACTCCTGATGCACAACATGATGAAAATGACATACCAAACCCAAATAGTATTGCCCCTAATATAAGACCAAAGTTAATTGGGTTTATCCACAGATCGTAACTAGCTGAATCTGCCTTGAATAAAAATGCAGTAGTCAATAAAGATGAGATAAAGAACAAGAACATTAGTGTCCTCATTAATTTTGTTGATCCTGTGTTAAATGCACGATTAACACTACCTGCAAATCCTGTATAAGCCCTAGATAAAGCATAACCTAATCCCACACCCACTAAAAGTCTAAAAAATAGCATGTCAGTTTTTAATAATGTCTTTCCTAAAAGTAATACTAGTAAAATTCCTATAAATCCTAAAATTTGTTCAGTCTTTTTCATTTTTTTCCTCCTTATACTTTTAATCGTTCTGTTAAGTTATATGAA
>NZ_DGRF01000083.1:10754-53470 GCF_002390995.1 Clostridium sp. UBA4395 | reverse complement strand
AGTTCATTATACAAGGTGCTTATATGGATTTTGTAAATGATTTTTTAAATACAATAATAACTACTATACAAGGATTTGGATATCCTGGTGTATTCTTAGCGGTATTTTTAGAATATTCCTGTTTTCCATTGCCTAGTGAAGTACTGTTACCTTTTATAGGTCTTTTAGCTTCTTATGGTAACTTTAGCTTTATTGGAGTTATTCTTCTTAGTACTGGGGCAGGATTAATTGGTTCAACTCTTTGCTATATCATTGGATACTTTGGAGGTTCTCCTATAATAAATTGGCTTTGTAGTAAATCATCTGGTGCAAAAAAGAGTTTCAATAAGTTAGATTTATTTCTTGATAAGTATGGAAAACCTGCTGTGTTTCTAAGTAGATTATTCCCTTTAACTAGAACTTACATATCACTAGCTGTAGGGGCTGTAAAAATGAGTTATTCTCAATTTATATTATACTCCCTTGGGGGTATAACTATTTGGAACATAATTCTTATATCTTTAGGATATTTTTTAGGTGAAAATACTGACCTAATTCAAAAGATTTTGAAAGATTACTCTATCGTAACCATAGCTATTCTTGTAATTTGTTTTGGATTCTTAGCTTATAAATTTATGAAAAAAAGAAAGAATTCCTTGGAGTAATTTTAAAGAGGCTATGTGAAAATAATTATTCTCATAGCCTCTTTTGAGATTAATTAATAATTTTTAATACTTAATTCCATCCCAATACATGGTTTCTTGAACAACAGTTTTATCAGAAAGCTTAACTCCCTCCATTGCCCACTTTTTAAATTCTGGGAATCCTGTTCTATCTACAATATATCCTATATGTTCCTTACCACCTGGTGCATCCTTATCTATATATTCCTTAACATAGCTGTAGGTGTTACAGATTATTTTTATTATACTCTCTTCGTCTACCCAAGCTATAAAATCCTTAGCTAAACGTGGATTTTTCTTTCCTGTTCTACCTAAAAGTACAAGCTTATAATATTTTTCTCTGCTTCTAGTCCATGCATCAGTTGGACATGCTATTACACACTCTCCACACCCTATACACTTCTTATGATCACGCTGGACTTTGTAGTTATTCATAGTTAATGCTCCAGTGGATTTCTTTGTACATGCTCTTATACAAGCTCCACAGGATACACATTTATTTATATCATATTGAGGTTCTGTCATCCCTATTATTCCAAAATCATTTAGTCTAACTTTTCCACAGTCATTAGAACATCCTGTTAAAGCTACTTTGAAGTGTAAATCATTGGGGAAGATGGCCTTTTCTATCTTCTTTGCAAATTCCGTTGTATTGTAATTAGCATATGGGCAGATATTGTTTCCTACACAGGCAGATATATTTCTAGTTCCAGCTGCAGAGTAACCCTTTCCTTCATCTGTTTGATTAATTTCTAATCCTTCAATGATTGGTTGCAATAATTCATTTACTTTATCTATATCTCCAACGCTAATACCTGGTACTTCAAAGCCTTGCCTCATAGTAATGTTTACAGTTCCATCACCGTATTTTTCTGCAATCTCTTGAATCATGGCTAAATATTTAGCATCCATCTTTCCCCCTGGAACACGAATTCTTGATGCTGTATATCCTCTTCTTTTTGTAACCCTAAATGCATTCTTTTTTAGGTTTTTAGTGTTTATATCCATGTAATTCACCTCCAATTAATCTATTAACTCTTTGCCCTTTGTATAGTTAAACACAGGTCCATCTAGGCATATATACGTATCATCTATCTTACAATGTCCACATTTTCCAATACCACAACACATTTTTCTCTCTTGAGAAATCCAAATATTTTTTTCTAGAATTCCTCTTTTTAAGAATTCAGCCACAGTAAACTTCATCATAATTGGTGGTCCTACCACAACTACTTGTACATCATTAATATCATCTATCTTCATATCTGGAATGTACTTAGTCACCATTCCAACATTTCCTCCATAGCTCTCCTCTGCCTTATCTACAGTAAGAATTAATTCCATGGTGTTATTCCATCTCTTAATATCTTCTTTAAATAAAACATCTTCAGGAGATTTAAATCCACAAATTAGAGAAAACTTTTTAGCATCCTGTGGATTATTACCAAAATAGTCCACAATTCCTCTTACTGGAGAAAGTCCTGTACCTCCAGCTACTACAATAACTTCATGATCTTTATAATTATCTATATCGAAACCATTTCCATAGGGTCCTCTTAAAAATAATTTATCACCTACATAGTTACTAAATATTTCATCAGTAACCTTTCCTACCTTACGTATTGTTAAATCAACAGTTCCTTCTCCAATACCACTTACTGATATAGGTGCTTCTCCATATTTAGGTATTGATACTTCAAAGAACTGTCCTGGTTTCACATCACCAATATAGCTCATTCTGAAGGTATACTCAATTTCTGTATGCTTTATTACTTCCTTTATTTCTGAAATAAAAGGTATATATTCATTCTTATTCATCTATTTCACCTCATCACATGCTGATTGCAATTTATTAATACAGTTACTAAATGAAATGTATTCCGGGCATATATCATTACATCTACCACAGCCTACACACATATGGTAACCCCATTTTTTCTTGTAATCATATACTTTGTGTAGCACCTTAAAACGCATTCTTTGACCCTTATTTTGTCTAAAACTATGTCCTCCAGCCATATCAGTAAATCCATCCACTTGACAGGAAGACCATACTCTTCTACGCTCTCCTACATTTTTATTATCTTGATAGAAAATATCTTGCATAGTGAAGCAAGTACATGTAGGACAGACAAAATTACAACGACCACAAGCAATGCATCTTTGATTATATTCCTCCCACATGGTGGATTTCATAACATCTAGACTAAGTTCTTCTGTAATGTTAACGGTAACATTGTTTTCAGAAATAAATTTAGGTTCTACCTCTAAAGTATCAGCCTCATTTTTCTCTAATAAAATGTCAAAAGTTTCACATTTACTATCAAAGTAAACTTCATGATTTTCTACCCTAATGTATCCATCATAATTATTTGATTTATTAGTTCCCATATCTACACAGAAACAATTTTCAAAGGTTCTTTCACACCCCATCAATATGAATTTTGTATTCTCTCTAAGTCTTTTGTAATAGTAATCTTCAAAGCCATTTCTTAAGTATATATCATCCATTCTTTTTACAGCATGTAAGTCGCAACTTCTTAAAAATACTATTGACCCTTTAGATTTAGGGGCTGCTTCCTTTACTTCATCTTCAGTAAAATAAAGTAGAGTTTCAGATTGTGGTAATAACACTTCCTTAAAGGAAAAATGAGATTTTTCATCAAATACTATATCTTCAACCTTTGATATTTGCCCATATCTAACCCTGTCTGTATCGGAAAAGTTTGCACCACCTTTAATTAATATAGGAGCATATATTATATACTCTGATGAAAGCTCTTTTAAAATTTCATTGAATTTTTCTAAATATAATTTGTAACCCATAATTCACCTCTAATTTACTTTTTTTCTTGATATAATGTAGTATGGAAGAGCTACGAAGAAAATACCTCCAACCATATTACCAAGTGTTACAACTAAAATATTATATATATATCCACCTATGGTGACATAAGCATCAAAAGGTGATAATAAACCTATTGTTAATACTGTCATATTAGCGATACTGTGCTCAAATCCTACTGTAATAAAAATAAATAAGCACCAAAATATCATAATTAATTTTGCTACTTCTTCTTTGCATTTAAATCCACACCAAACTGCTAAACACACTAATATATTGCAAAATACTCCACGGAAAAATAATGGTATAAGTGGTATTGTCATTTTTATTTCTGATGCCTTTGCAATGTATTCACCGACACTACCTGTAGCTAAACCTGATAATTTAAACATTACTCCTGCTATAATTGAACCTAGTAGATTTCCTAAAAAACATACTAACCATAGCTTCATAGTACCTTCCCATGGTACATCCTTATTTAGGGATGCTGATGCTAGTACAAAGTTATTTCCTGTAAATAATTCCCCCCCTGCCATTATAACTAGACTCAATGCTCCACCAAAAGCTAATCCCATAACAATCTTTACAGCACCTGAACCTGCTGATGTCAGTTGACCTCCTATGGTAAAGATAAGAATAGAACCTAATCCTATAAATAATCCCGCCAATATAGAAGAAATAAAATATCCTATAGGGTTTTCATTTAACAATTGCATCTTTGTTTTACCAGCTGCACATACTTTGTTAAAATCTCCACAAACCATAATAAATCCCTTCCCTCTTTTATAATTATAGCTTCATTATAGGCTTATAAAATTTAAAGCACCGTGATAAAAATCACGGTGCTTTAAAATATTCTAAAAGTTTTTCTTTATTTTTTATTATAAATTTTTTATTATTGTATTCAATTAATCCCAATTCACTAAGTTCTTTACATGCCCTTGATATGGTCTCCCTTTGTGCTCCAAATAAGTCTGCTAGATAGGTTATACTAATCTCCATATCTATTAATATACCATTGTCATCAGCTACCCCATAATCCCTACCTAGTTTCCAAAGCTTTGATGCAACTCTCTTTCCCATATTTAAAACTCCAGTAGTATTTTTAAATTGTCTATACATTCTTCTTACTTTTAAAGATAAAGATGACAGTACCATTTTTGTAAACTCAAAGTCTGATTCCATGACTTGTAAAAGCTCCATAGTGTTACAATACATTATTTGAGAGTCCTCTATGGTTTCACAATTTATAGATGCAGTAGAACTTTGTAATATAACTTCATTTATAAGATCACCTAGCCCCAATATAAATATAACCTTTTTTTGACCCTTTTCATTGAACTTATATAGTGATACTTTTCCCTTTAATACTATGTAGATATTATCTACAATATCCTTATCTCTAAATAGTACCTTCCCCTTTTCATACCTAGTGACTCTAGTAATATTAGATAACTTTCTTAAAGTATTTTCATCTATGTTATTAAAACCTGGGAGCTCTTTCAATTCTTCTAAATTAACATATCTCATTTTCTAAATTACCCCAATCATTTTTTAATTAATTTATTATCCATATCCCACATGTTTTTTTAAATTTATTTATATAAATGTATTACAAGTCTCCTCTTAATAATATATTAACAAGTATGTTTACTAAATACATTAATTTTTAATTGAAAATTATTTTCAATTATATTGACATATGTAAAATATTATAGTAATATGAATTTATTGATAATAGTTATCAATTATTAAATCCTTAATCTTTTATATTTATCTTATATAGGAAATTTCTTTCTATTTACTTCAGGAGGATTTTTCCTATTTTTTGTCCTTTTAAGTTCTATACTTTAATTTATATTTTTTTACAACCTATATTATATAGTATATACCTTTAACCATATAAACTACAAAATTCTATATTAAATTAAGAGAATTATCAAAAAAATAAAAAGTATACCCAGCTTCTAAAACCACTTAGGTATACTCACCAAAATAATAAGAAATGTAATATATCCTACTATTATAGATATTCTTTTATATGACAAACTGAATTCTTCAAAGCCATAATAAATATTTCCTCTATAGCCTCTACTGTTAATTCCATCCTTAATTTCTTTCCAACGTTTTAAAGTATTAATAAAAAGTAAAGCAGCAAGACTTCCTGAATCCTTAACCTTATTCTTAAAACCACCAAAGGCGCCTCTACATAACATACTCTTCCGTAATGTTTGAAATTCATCATCTATAAGTATTAAAAATCTCTCCATAGACTTTCCTATATCACAAATATCTCTAAGCCAACTTATCTTAGAGAATATATAAAATACATGATCTGTAGGTGTAGTTAAAGTTAAAAAACTAACGGATATCCCCCCAGACACCGCCTTTAATATAAGTATTAAAGTACTATACCATCCATAATCAAATACAAAGGTTATAGAAGAAACTAAAGCAAATAAAAAAGTTGCCTCTACAAAGTGTTTTACTATATGCATAGGGTTCTTATAAACAATATGAAGTACAAGAAAAAAAATTATATTTATAACCAAAGGATAGCACCTAGTACTAAAACTAAGTGCTATTATTGGTAATATACATAAAATTATTTTCTCTATAGGATGAATATTTGCTAATTTACTTAGCTTTGAATATGAAAGTACTGTCCTTAACATTCTTTCACTTTTCCACCTATATTAGTCTTAGCTCCCTTATTCTTTGAAGCTCCTTTTTTAACACCAATGTAGTATCCTATGAATCCAGCCCCAATTGCTGCTTGTAAACAGAAAAGGAAGCTTTCAATTTCTCCTGATGGTGGTTCCCACATAGGCGCTGCCCAAGGCTCATAATCTCCATTTAATTCTTGGATTTTAACTTCAATTTCTCCATCAGCACCATTAAATTCACCATTTCTACCTAAGAATAAAGATCCTACCACAATTGCTATACATAATAAAATTAATCCTATATTTTTTTTCATATTATCTTACACCTCCAACTTCTAATAACTCCTCAGAGGCATGTTTTTCTATAAAGTCAAATATCATAACAGTTATTATTCCTTCTACTACAGCAAGTGGAACTTGAGTTATAGCAAATATTGATACAAACTTTATAAATGCCGCTGCAAATCCACCTGTAGTAGCTGGGAATGCAAGTCCAAGTTGAATGGATGTAACTAGGTATGTTGCTAAGTCCCCTAAAGTTGCACCAAGGAATATTGCTAATTTTTTATTTTTATTTTTAAATACTTTATAAATTGCAAAGGCTACTATCGGTCCTGCAATACCCATTGATAAAACGTTAGCTCCTAAAGTTGTTAATCCTCCATGCGCTAGGAAAAGTGCTTGGAATAAAAGAACTACTATAGAAACCACAGACATAGCAAATGGTCCAAATATCATTGCTCCAAGACCTGTACCTGTTGGATGTGATGAACTTCCTGTAACAGAAGGTAATTTCATTGCTGATAATACAAAAGCAAAAGCCCCAATCAATGCTAATAGCATTTTTAAATCCTTGCTACTCATTGTTTTTTTTCTTATATCTCTAATTCCTAATGCTACAAATGGAATGCATGCTACAAAATAAAAAGCACACCAAGCCATTGGTAAAAACCCTTCTGCAATATGCATACCATAAGCTAATTTAGGCACTGTAAAGAATAGTGCTAATGCCCATATAAATACAAATGATTTTTTAGTAATACTTGATTTATTCATAATTTTTCCCCCTTATATTTAGTAAAATTGATTTAATTTAAATATAATACCGCTAGCATTGCTTATATTTAAATTTCTATATACTTAACTGTAGCTAATTAATGTGATTATAAGTAATATACTTAACGTGCACTTTAAATATATTAGTATACAATCTATAACATAACTTTTTGTTTTGTATAAAAAAGTTACTCCCACCGTCACCCGAGTCTTTCATTATACTTTGAAATGTTATTAATAATTTTCTTTAGGCATCTAAAAATAAATAATAAGTCAAAGATGGGAAGTATATTTTGAGTTAGACAAGGAAACAGGTTCCGCAGATAGTAGAACTATCTAAGGGTTCTGTTGACGCAGTATAACACAAAATAGACGAGCATTCTAACTTATTTATTTTTTGAAGATGCCTTATTGCTACAGATATAGTGACTTAATTTTTCTTCATCATTAAAGACAATGCCGTAATCCATGGTCTTTCTTTCTACTACAAAAACTTTAATTCCCATGTCTATGGCAGCCTTTATTTTTTCATAAGTTCCACCTTGTGGACCACTGTCCTTTGTTATTAAAGCCTTACCATCATATTCTTTTATAAAGGCTTTATTTAGTTCATAGCCTATAGGTCCTTTTATGAATATCAAATTCTCCACTCTAACACCTAACGCAAATACTTCCTCCATAACTTTTAAAGAAGGTAGCACTCTATGAACTATTCTATTTTCAAGTTTTAAATCTAATATCTTATCTATATTTCTACTTCCTGTAGTATTTAAAATACATCCATCTATATCTTTTAGGGCTTCTCCTAATTTTTCATAGGTTGGCACCTCTATTATCAAATCATTTTTAGGTAACGTATCTAAAGTACTTTGTCTTTCATACCTTACATACTCTATGCCCATGTCCTTTGCTATCTTCATAGCTGTTCCACTTATTTGAACTGCATAGGGATGAGATGCATCTACAATTACCCTTACACCACTTTTCATAAATAATGCTTTTAACTCTTCATAAACTAAAGGTTTATCATTTAATATTTTATATTTATAATCCACTAAAAGCTCTCCACCATAGGTTGTAGCTGTGGATACTAAAATGTTATCTGTATATTTATTTAGATGGGAAAGAATTACCTTTCCCTCTGATGTACCTACTATTAAAGCTATCATTGTAATTCTCCCCCTTAATGTCTACTTGTTTTCTAATTTATATCCTCTTGGAGTTATAAATAATCCATCTTTTATATAACTCTTAGTGTTTCCTATAATAACCATAGTCATCATATCTACTATAGAATCATCAAAAGTTCCTATAGTGCAAACTGTAGCTTCTTGACCTTCTCTTAAAGCATGCTTAACAATAGCAACTGGTGTATCTTCATTTCTATATTCCTTTATTATATCTATAGCTTCTCTTAAGTAGTGAGGTCTTCCCTTACTCTTTGGATTATAAAGAGATATTATAAAATCCCCTTCTGCTGCAAGCTTAACTCTCTTCTTTATATCTTCATATGGAGTCATTAAATCACTTAAGCTTATGTTGCAGTTATCATGCATAAGTGGAGCTCCAACTATTGATCCTGCTGAAGATGATGCTGTAACCCCTGGGATTACCTCTACTTCTTCATCCTTTTTCATTTCAAGAATTAACCCAGCCATACCATAGATTCCAGCATCTCCTGTACTCACTACAGCTACCGTTCCTTCACTAGTTAATCTTAAAGCTTCCTGGCATCTTGCCTCTTCACCCATCATTCCTGTAGAATAAACTTTCTTACTATCTAAAAGTGGCTTTATCATTTCTATATACTTTGTGTATCCTACTACTATATCACTTTCTTCTATAGCCTTTACAGCTTTAATTGTCATGTAATCAAGTCCTCCTGGACCGATTCCTACTACATATAATTTTCCCATTATTTTTCCTCCATTATCAGTAGACTAACTTTCCAATACAAAGGGTTATACCCTCAAAACTAATTTTATCTGTAAGTAACTCTCCCCCTGCTAATTCAACACAAGGCTCACATACCGCTCTCACACCTATAGATTTCTTAACAAAATCACTGCCCTTGTATTTATGTTCTATGCTTTCTATTTCTTTTAAAGAATGAATCTCCATAGGACAGTTTAAAAATTCACTTAAAGCAATTAATGCTCCTTCATTCTTTTTAACTTCCACTGTAGAAATAGTTTTTATGGCTCTTAAATCTATATTATATTTCTTTAAAGTATCCACAACAAAGTTTTTAACTTTGTCCTTATCCACATCTTTTCTACATCCCATACCTAATATGATGTTTCGCCTTATGAGCTTAAGGTGAATCAAGCCTTCAACAGGTGGCAAGTTATCCACATCCATTTTATTAGATACTGTAACCATACCCTTAATATCTCCTTCAGGAATTACATATCCCTTTGGCATTTTTATTTGGCCTTCATCATCTAAAAAACCAACCTTAGCTTTATCAACTAATTTGGCAGCTATGTCTTTAGCTATTTTCATATCATCTATAATCAGGTTATTATTCTTAGCAATCATATCTGGAGCATCTATTCCCATGGTATCTGTGGCTGTAGTTATAACTGGTGTAGCCTTAAGAATTTCTGATACCTTTAAAGCAAGTTCATTAGCTCCTCCAAGATGTCCTCCTGCAAGACTTATGGCGAATCTGCTTTCACAGTCTACTACTACCACTGCTGGGTCCTTATCCTTTCCTTTTAGAAAAGGTGCTATTCCTCTTACTGCAATGCCTGTAGATGAGATAAAAATTATTCCATCTACAGTATTCATAAGCTCTTCACATACAGATTTTAGTTTGAAGTTTTTGTTATTATAACTAGAGTAAAGCTTAAGCTCTAAAGTTTCACTTAGTTTTTTTGCAATATTATCTCCTTGTCTTGTTACAGACACCGCTGCTAACTTCATAACTCTCCTACTTTCTAGAATTGTACATTCTAAGAATTATTTTTGTCCTTCTCTAAACATATGAGTAAAGGATTTATCATATAGAAGACTCTTATCATAATCACAATTTATAAAGTCCCCTACTAATATTTGAGCACATTTAGTGATTCCTGCTTCTTTAACCTTTTCTGCTATATCATCTAAAGTTCCAATTATAGCTCTTTCATCTTCCCAAGTAGCTCTTTCAACTACAGCTATATTAACATTCCTTCCATAACCTTTTCTTAGCTTTGCAACTACCTTATCTATCATGCTAATAGAAAGGAATATAGCCATGGATGCACCAATTGATGCAAGTTTTTCTAAGCTTTCTGTTTCTGGTACTGGAGTTCTTCCCTCAACTCTAGTTAATATTACAGTTTGAGTTACTGATGGAAGTGTAAATTCCTTTTTTATTACAGATGCTGCTGCTGTAAATGAGCTAACTCCTGGAATTACCTTGTACTGAATATTTAATTTATCAAGTTCATCCATTTGTTCTTTGATAGCTCCATATATAGCTGGATCACCTGTATGAAGTCTTACTACCATTTTGTTTTCTTTTTCAGCCTTATTCATAACTTCTATAACTTGTTCTAAAGTCATAGATGCTGAATTATGTATTTCACATCCAGCCTTACAATAATTCATATGCTCCTTGCTTACAAGAGAGCCTGCATATATAACTACATCCGCCTTTGCAAGTGTATCTCTTCCCTTTACTGTGATTAACTCTGCATCTCCTGGACCTGCTCCTATAAAATAAACCATTCTTCTTCCTCCTAATCTCTATTTGCTATTATAAGTGACATATATTCTTTATTATCTAAAATATCTTCTCTCTTATGTAAAATCTCTTGCCCTTCTCTTCCAGCTTTTTTTATATATACATAGTTAAAGCCTTTTTCATCAAGAACGTCTAATACTTCTTCTTCTCTTTTATAGACCTTCATTAAAACTACATACTTTTCATCCTTTATATCCGAAACTCTGCTAGCTGGGGTAATAAGTAATGGTTCATCACCTATAACTAATGGTTTTTGTGCAAGACTAGCACTAGCACAGAAGGAAGTTATCCCTGGAATTGTTTCAACTTCAAAGCCATGCTCTTCTATATATTTCAGTAAATATATATATGTACTATAAACAAAAGGATCTCCTAAAGTTAAGAATGCTACATTCTTTCCTTCCTTAAGCTTCTCTTCTATAGCTTTAAAGGCTTCATAGATTTTTTCTTCTTGGTCTTCTCCACCCATTGGAAATTGCTTTATCATAACTTCTTTATCCTCTGATATAAAGTCCTCTGCAATGCCTAAAGCTATACTTTTTCCACCTTTCATAGCACTTGGTGAAACAATTACTTCACACATTTCTATAGTTTTAACCGCCTTTAAGGTTAATAGCTCTTTATCTCCTGGTCCTACTCCAACTCCATATAACTTTGCCATCTATTTCACTCCTCTATTTCTACTATAAAACAATATTTTCAATTCTCAACTATTTTCTATTTATGTATTTCCTTATACTGCAAACCTACTATATAACAATATTTTTAATTCTTATAAGCCTCTACAATAAAAATTGGATTATATCCAAATAACATATAACTTTGGCCTCTTGTTTTACTGACACCAACTTGAGTACAGCTAATTTTCATGTTTAATTCTTTTAAAGTACTCATTGCTTTATATACATTATCAATGGTTATAAAATTTAAAACCATTACTCCATCATCTTCAAGAAGGTTATGGCATTTCTCAATTATTTTTTCAAGATTTCCACCACTACCTCCAATAAAAATACTATTAAACTTTTCCTTAATAGAGTCTAAAGCTTCTAAAGCTTCACCTTCTATAACCTCTAAATTATCACAATTAAATTTATCTTTATTTTTATAGATTACCTCTAAGGCTTCTTCATCTCTCTCTATTGCAACTACGCTACCAGAAGTGCAAATTTTACTTCCTTGAATTGATATGGAACCAGTTCCAGCTCCTACATCTAGAAGTTTAGAATTTTCCTCTAAATTAAGTTTTGCTACACTTAGAATTCTAACTTCTTCCTTTGTCATAGGACAGTTTCCTCTTATAAACTCTTCATCTTTTATATATTTCATTTAAACTTCCTCCACTACAAAGACACTTAATGAAGAAAATTCCTTCTCCATTATCTCCTCTGGTGTACCTACTGTTATTTTCTCATCTTCATAGGATAAATTTTCTCCTACCCATATATTACAACTTATATTTTCTATAAACAGTTTATTCGCTAAAACCTTAGGTGAATTTTTACTATCTGTTAAGAATATACACATACTATTTTCTTTAACAACAGTTAAAAAATCTTCTTCTCTTCCATGGACACTGCCTAAAAATTTTCCATTCCAACTCTTCCCTATCTTGCTCATTAGATATTGAAAAGAGCTAAGTCCTGGTATTATCTCTATAGGATCCTCTTTTATATTTCTCTTTATATAATCAGTAACTCCATAAAAACATGGGTCTCCCGATGCAATTATAGATATTTTCTTGCTCTTATTCTCTTCTACTATTTTCAAAATATCTGATAAAGACTTAACTGCCACTCTTTCAGTACTTATAAAATTTACACTTTCCAAAGCTCTAGAAAATCCTACTAACATATCACTATTTTCTAAAGTTTCAACGGCCTTAGGAAGTATATACTCCCTACTTCCTGGACCAAGTCCTACTACATAAATCATCTTTCCACCTCTATAATGTTGTAGCTAATATCTTAGGATTAGTTGCACCCCAATACATAACTACATCACATTTAAGTTCACCATAGCTATAAAGCTCCATTCTTTTCTTCACTTTATCTACAATAGTTTTATATATCTCACTATATTCACCCTTTAAAGCTTTTATAGCACCCTCTGTAGTCTTTTCATTATATATACTTCTAACTAAGTCATGTGGAGCTCCTGCTAATGCTAATTCTAATGCTATTACTTCTAGTCTTACATCACATACTCTACTGTGAGTGTTAAAGCTACCAGCAGATATCTTACATATCTTACCAATATGACCTATTATAATTATCTCTTTAACTCCACAGCTAACACAACATTCTATAGCAAATCCAACAAAGTTTGATATTATAGCCACTTGATCTATAGAATATCCCATAGATTCTGCAACCTTTTCTCCCATGTTTCCAAAGGCTAATATAAGAACCTTATTTTTTAAAGCCTTTTGAGTTATCTCAATTTTTATTGATTCTTTAATTGATTCTTCAGACATAGGATAAACAATTCCTGTAGTTCCTAATATGGATATTCCTCCTATTATATTAAGTCTGGGATTAAAGGTTTTCTTTGCTACTTCTTCTCCCTTTGGTACAAATATAGTAATAGTAACTCCTTCATCCTCTGGAAGCACACTACTTACCTCTTGCTCTATCATAAGTCTAGGTACTGGATTAATAGCAGCTTCACCCTTTTCAATATAGAGGCCTTCACCATTAACTACTCCTACACCTTTTCCACCTTTTAAAATATATCTTTCTTCACCCTTTTCAGCTCTCGCCCATATAGGTAATCCGTGGGTAGCATCTATGTCATCTCCACCATCTTTTATAATGGAACATTCCACATAGTCATCACCAAAAACTACTTCATCTATTACTAAATTTAAAATTATTCCCTTTGGTGTATTAATTTCTATCTCTTTAATCTTTTCACCAGTAAAAAGCATGTAAGTAGCTGCCTTAGCAGCAGCTGCTGCACAGGACCCTGTAGTATAACCACATCTTAACTTTTTACCATTACTGTTAACATATAAGTCTAACATTCTAATACCTTATCTTTCTACTAACATATACATAAGCGCATTGACTATAGCTGCTGCTACTGCACTTCCGCCCTTTCTTCCTCTAACTGTCATCATATCTATATCTTTCAATTTTTCTATTTCTTCTTTTGATTCAGCTGCTCCTACGAATCCTATTGGAGCTCCTATAATAAATTTACAATTAGACTTTCCTGATTCAATAAACTCTTTAAGTTTGAATAAAGCCGTTGGAGCATTTCCAAATACAAAGAACTCTACTCCATCTCCTACTGCCTTTTCTACTGCAGCCATAGAACGAGTTATGCCTCTTTCCTTTGCAATCTCTGCAACTCCTGGTTCTGATACATAACATACAACCCTGCAATTTAACTTTTCTAAGGCTCTTTTATTTATTCCTGAAAGTGCCATATTAGTATCTGTATATATAGTTGTTCCCTTTTTTAGAATTTCTAGGGCTGTATCTATAGCATCATCTGTCATATAAACTAAATCCTTATATTCAAAATCTGCTGTAGTATGAATAACTCTCTTAATTATAGAAAGCTCTCTATCATCGAAATTATGAGATCCCATTTCTTCTCCTATAATTTCAAAACTTCTCTTTTCTATGTCCATTGGTATTTTTATATAATCCATTTCTCCTCCTACTTAAGGAAATAACTTCCCCTTATAAATCTCTATTTTAAAATTACATCTACTTAATTAAGCTATTAAAAAAATCAATATTAGAAAAGAAATGTATATGTCCATAAGCTGCTAAAACATTATTTTTTACATACCCACACTTCCACTTCTTTGTGGTTCCATCGTAGGCTTTCTTTTCTAATTCATATATTTCTTCTTCTTTTAAATCTACCAGTGATTTATGGAATTCATGACAATTAATCATCATATCCTTTGGCACTATAGAATTTTCTTCTTTTATCTTTATAGTTGCGTATCCAAAATTATTAAGTTTTCCAGTCATATAAGATGTTCCATTAAAGAAACCTACTGTTTCAACTCCATCTATACTCTCTGTAAGATACATAAGTCCACCACATTCTGCATAGCATTTTACTCCACTGTTTAAGGCTTTTCTAATACTATTTAACATAGATTTATTAGAAGATAACTCTTCCTTGAATACTTCTGGGTATCCTCCACCTATATATATAAAATCTACATCCTTTGGCACTTCTCTATCTTTTAGGGGGCTAAAATACTGAACTGTTCCAACCTCTTCCAAAAGCTCTATATTCTCTTTATAATAAAAACTAAAGGCTTTATCATAGGCTACTGCAATCTTTATATCTTTGTTTTCAGCGTGGAAATCTTCACTGTTAGTAGATTGAATATCTGAAGCTTTAAATTCTTCTATAAGGCTATCTACATCTACATACTCTTCCATAAGGCTACTGCATAACTCTATCTTCTTTGATAAATCTTCAACCTCGCTACTCTGCACAAGGCCTAAATGCCTACTTTTTAAAGCTAACCTCTCATCCTTAGGTATGTATCCGAAAACTCTAATCCCGCTGCAATTTACTTCAATAGCTTTTTTCAAAAGTTTATAGTAACTTTCACTAATATTATTAAGTATTATCCCTACTATGTTCACATTTTCATAATTTCGAAGTCCTTCTATTTCAGCACATAAAGTTGCTGATTGAGCTTTAGGAGATAATACTAATACCACAGGCAAATCTAAAGTTCTAGATACATGAGCTGTAGAAAAACTAGTATCTATACCTTTTCCATCATAAAGTCCCATAACACCTTCAATGATTCCTAGATCACCCTCACCTCTTAGATAACTCTCCTTAACCCCTGGTTCTCCCATTAGAAATAAATCTAAGTTTCTTGTAGCTACTCCTGTTATTTCTCTATGAAAGGCTGGATCTATATAGTCAGGTCCAACTTTATATCCTTGAACCTTATATCCTCTATCTATAAGAGTTTTCATAAGTGCTAATGTAACAGTGGTTTTTCCACCACCACTACTATTTGAAGAAACTATTATACTTTTCATAATTTACTCCTTTACGGTGTTTTCTTCGTATCTCCTAAATGAAGATATTTATTATCTATTACATCTTGTACATGATTCACATATATATGTCTAAACTTCTCAATCTCACCTAAACCATGAAGATATATGTCTACTTTAATTCCAGCTTCTTCTAAAATAGTCTTCCATGAATCTTCTTCATCAGAAGCCATATCATTAGTTGCATGATCTCCAGCTACTAGCATAAGTGGTGCTAACTTAACATGATCAATACCTTCTCTTTTAAGAATTTCTACTATCATATCTATGGTAGGATATCCTTCTACTGTTCCAACGTATACATTATTATAATTTAAGTAAGTAAATACGCTTTGAAGTGCTACAAAGGCTGAGTTAGCTGGATGATTACTTCCATGCCCCATAAATACCATAGTCTTATCCTTTGGTATAATTTCTTTTATAGCATCTATAAACACCTCATAATCATTAGGTGTTTCTTCCCCTCCTTGAAAGTGAAGGGCTGGTCTACCTACTTTTATTGATTTAAATTTATTACTACCTCTAAACTTATCAACTACTAATCTAACATATTGGAACTCTTCCCCTGGTATTATATGGAGTGGCTGAACTATAACTTCTTCATAGCCTTCTTTGTATAGTTGCTCTAAAGCTTCCTCCGGAGTAGGTACAATTATTCCATCTCTATTTTTTATTTTTTTAATTATCATATGGGCTGTAAAAGCTCTCATAACATGATACTCTTTAAATCTTTCTCTTATTTCATCCTCAATTTTTTCTATAGTTAATTTTAATGTATCCTTATAAGTAGTTCCAAAGCTTACTACTAATATAGCCTTTTTCATTTTAGTTCCTCCAAATTTAATAAATTAGTGCAAAATAAAACCTCTACCCAAAAGGTAGAGGTTAAAATTCAATTTAACTCATAACAGAAATATAATTTGTAATAAATATACAAACTAAACTATTAACTCCCTTCCCTCCGAAGTGTCATATCTATGCTTTAGGCAGGTCTCCTGACTCACGTATCATCCTCCATCTCACCTTCCCAGAAATACACTCCAGTGGTTTTTCTATGAGATTTCGTCTTCGTACACAGTAGCGGGGGCTGTAGCGGACTTTAACCACTTTCCCTATTAAACATAATGTACCTAAAACTATACTTTATTCAATTTAAATCAACATATTATTTACTATTTATCTTTAATCCAATTTAATTATACCCTATGATTTAATTTAATTCAATATGAATATACTAGTATTTATAAAATAGTATAATATATTCATGCTAAAATAATGATATACTATTTAAATAGTATTATACAACAGTAATAATTATTCTAATTTTTAATATATTTTATATGAGGTAAAGATATGTTTTTTGTTTATATATTAAGATGTAATGACAATACTTTATATACAGGATGGACAACTGATTTAAACAAAAGGCTTAAATGCCATAATAGTGGTAAGGGAGCTAAGTACACCAGATGCAGATTACCTGTAGAAATTGTTCACTATGAAAATTTACCTGACAAATCTTCAGCTTTAAAAAGAGAATGTGAAATAAAAAAACTTTCTAGAGCAGAAAAACTTATTCTTATAGAAAACACCATAAATAGCACGGAGGGAAATCAATGAAAAATACAAAGTCTTCTTTTTCTTTATTTTTCAAATGGATATTTAGATCAATTTTATTAATACTATTTGTTTATTACTCATTTGTAAAAACTGATAATAATTCAAATTACATCAGCAACATTCTATTAATTCTTATCACGTCCTTTATACCAGATATAATTTTATATATATTTAAAGTTAAATTATCTAGTTTATCTGACTTCTTATTACAATTCTTTATATTTTTAGCTCTACTCTTAGGTAGGATGTACAATATGTACTCAATACTACCTTGGTGGGACATATTTCTTCATTTTGCTTCAGGGGCTCTTTTAGGGTTTTTATCTTTAATAATTTTAAAACCTCTTATAGGTGAAAATAATATCAAAACCCTTCCACCATTATTCATAGGTATATATATATTACTCTTTACTGTTTCTGGAGCTGCACTGTGGGAGTTCTGGGAATTTGCAGGAGATCAACTATTTGGGTTTGATTCTCAACTTAATAGTCTTACGGATACTATGACAGATATGATAAGTGGTTCTTTAAGTGGTGTTATATTATCTATAATGGGATTTTTACACATTAAAAATGGTTCATTTAAGTTTTTAGATAAATTTATTAATGCCATTAAAAAATCTCATAAATAAACCTAAAGACTTGTATTACAAAGTCAAATTCCAAACATTTACATTGCAGGATTAAAAGACCAAGGTCTTAAAAACCTTGGTCTTAATTATTTAAGTTTTATGCAATTTCTGAATTACATTCAGCTTCATTTTCTTTCATTAATCTTCTTATAAGTTCTAGTAACTCATTTGTTGAATTTGATTTATCGAAAGTCATACAGTTTTCTTTAATCTCTCTTAATTTGTTTTTGTCCTTAATTAAAGCCTCTATAGCTTCAGTACAATTATCACCTCTGCCTATAGATATGGACATGCCATGATCTAATAGAAACTTTGCATTTGCTTCTTCTTGTCCAGGTATTGCATCAAAGGTAATTAAAGGAAGATTTGCTGCTAACGCTTCTGATACTGTAAGACCTCCTGGTTTAGTAATTAAGACGTCTGCTAAGTTCATATATCTATGAACCTCATTTGTAAACTTAATAAGCTTTGTTTGTTTTTTACTAAACTTAATCTGTTCCTTAATTTTATTATATAGTCTTTTATTATTACCCGTTAGAATTACAATTTGAAAATCCATAGGAATATTATTTATATTCTTATAGATTTTTTCTATGTTATATACTCCGAAGCTTCCAGCCATCACTAACACGGTCATTTTATTTTCGCTTAATCCCAGCTCATCTAATAGTATTTTTTTATCATCTTCATCTTGATGAAAAAAACCATCATATACAGGGATTCCATAAGGATGAACTTTTTCTGGAGGAACTCCTCTATCTACCATACCTTCTACCATATCTTCACATGCTACACAATATTCATCTACATTAGGTTTTATCCATGTTTTATGTGGTGCATAATCAGTCATTATACATATTGATGGCACCTTTATACTTTTATTCCCTTTTAATATAGAAATCATTTCTGTAGGAAAGGGATGAGTAGTTATGATTACATCTGGAGCAAATTCTTCTATTAGTGGGATCAATTTTTTCGAAAATAAATAAATTAACTTTGTCACTAAACATGTTAAGACCCCAGACTTGTCCGTTAAACTATATAAATTCTTATACAAGGCATTTAAATACTTTGCCAGTACTATATATCCCTTAGTTACTACTTTATTTATAAATGGATTAACATACTCTAAGGTATCCACTACTTTTACTTTAGCACCTAACTCATTTTCTAAAATATATGATTCTAAAGCCTTTGATGCTTTTAAATGTCCTCCACCAGTAGATGCAGATAAAATAAGAATATTCATATTTACAATCCTCTCTCTATTTACTTCACATGGTCTTATGTAGTAAATTTAACTATTCTATTTTACCACACCTATTATGCTTTAGTCCAATTAATTAAATCTAACATAATCCATTTAAAATCATAAACATTTCATATACTTTTATTATCAAATACAAATTTGATAATCCATTCATAGTAACACTGTCTTAGAATAAAATATATTCACTATAAATATTTATATTACTTATACTTTTCTATAGATAGTTCTAACACTACGGATAAAATGTTCTTTTCTATTGTATTTAAAACTTCTATCAATGTATCTACACAAGTTTCTACTTTTTCAGAAGTAGTACCGTAGTTTTCTCTATCTTTTAATTCTACTACTATTGTTTGGCATAACTTAAGTACATTTTGTGCATATTCATTTATCTTTTTGTCATTAATATAACCATTTACAAATTTATAATTATTTATAATCTCTTCAAATTCTATTATAAATTCGTCTCTATAATAGCTTTCTACGTTTATCCAATTAGGTATTGTGTTATTTTTAATTTTATCTCCAAAGACTTTAATTTTTTTATTTAGTTCAAATAACTCCTTATAACTTTTTATTTTATCGTTATTAATATCTATAGCACGTTCTTTCTTAGATTTTTTTCTCTCTTCCATAATTAGTTTTCTCATAATTAATAGAGATATACCTCCACCAAATGCTGCAGATATTAATGGAACTATTATTCCTAACATCCAAGTTGCCTTGTCCATAAATAAATCACCTCAAATATAATATTCGTTGCAAATATTACATTTCTGAATGAAATCAGTCTTCATATCTTTTTCTATGTTTAATCATTATTTCATTTAATATATCACTAGTACTTTGTGGTGTATATGTTATAGCATTAGCCCCAGCAATTATAGTTTCACGTATGCTCTCATCTGTAGGACCTCCTGTTGCTATAATAGGTACATCTGGGTACTTACTTCTTATATGTCTAATAATATTCGCAGTTTCTTTAGCTCCTGATACATTAAGTATAGTTGCTCCTGCTGCTATTCTTCCATCTATATCATCTTTTTCTGAAACAACAGTAACTAATATTGGTAAATCTATAGTTTCTCTCATCCCTGCAATAACATCATTGCCTATAGATGAATTAACTACAACCCCCATAGCTCCCTTAAATTCAGCATCCAATGCTAGATTTATTACCCTTTTACCTGTAGTAATAGATCCACCTACCCCACAAAATACTGGGATATCTGATGCTAGTAATAGTGCTTCAGTTATTCTGGGTTGAGGCGTAAATGGATATACTGCAATAACAGCATCTGCATTAGTATTTCTTATAACTGCTACATCAGTTGAAAACACTAAAGATTTAATTCTTTTCCCAAATATAACAATTCCAGTAGCGTCCCTAATAACCTTAGGTAACTCAATCATATGACTTCTTAGTAAACCTTTAAATTCTGGCACACGTTTTTCCATAAAATTTCTCCCTTCACCATATAAAGCTATGTCCTTTCTAAAAACATAGCTTAAATCACGCCTCACATAGATAACTTTAACTTACATATATAAACTTAAAATGTGATTAATAACTTATTTTATTTTCTTAACTTACAGATTATATCACAGGTTTATTACTTCCTCAATAAATTTATTTAATTATTTTCATGGAATTATACGGTACATTTTTACTCTCTTTATCTATGTAAAAATAAGATAAAAGAAAACAATAAAAAAACCTAGTGATTACTAAAATCACTAGGTTTCTATGGCAGGGGCACGAGGACTTGAACCCGGAACCAACGGTTTTGGAGACCGCTACTCTACCAATTGAGCTATACCCCTTCGTTACTCGTTTATTATATTATATAATAAACATAAATGCAAGAGGTTTTATATAAATTATTCAACATATTCTTAAGTCAATATTAGTATAAATAAGTGGAAGTATTCTCACATATTGAAATATTTAGCATCTTATTATTCATTACCTTTTTATAGGAACATAAAAATTCATTTAACTCATTATCAGTTAAATCTATTTTCCCAAAACTTTTTAATATAACATTCTCATCTTGAAGCATTAACTCTAAATCATTCTTATCATTTTTAATGCTATATGAAGTTACACTTTTTACTTTAAGCTTTCCTTTATACTTTTCTTGAAACCCAACCATTTTTCTTGCATCTTCATACTCAATACCTAATCCACTTAGAGGATTTTCTATACCCATAGACTTCATTTGGCTTTCTACATCTTCAGTAGAAATTCCATACCTCTCCATAACCTTATTCTGGATATTCATAAATTTCTCTTGAGATATATTATTTTCCTTCATATACTTAAATATTTCTCTGCTCATTTCCGCCATAGATAGCTTCCCTTGAGCCATTGAGTAATACATAGAATATATGTAATCCTCAAATTTGTCTACATCTTTATCTGTAGCCTTATTTTTCAGTTCATTAAAATCTATTACATCACTAATTTTAACCAGCTCCTTGAATACAATATTTCTTCTATCACATTATTTATTTTATCCCATTAATTTGTATTTTAGTATCTTATTATTTATTAAATCTAATTTATAATCACTTTTATTCCCCATAATCATAGAATATTGAAAATAAAAGTGTCACGAATCTACTTAAGTATAACTGAGGTTAAAAGATGATAAACAGAGCTCCTTACTCCCACTTTAAAGAAGGTGGGAGTATTAGAGCTGGTAGTCATCGGATAAATTTAAGAAACATGTTTGTAAATCAGTATATTATAAAAGTATTCAAATTACTACTATATTAATTATGTATTTAAAATATATTAATCTTTTCTTAATATATAGTTATGTACTGTTGAGTATGTAGTTCACCTACATACTCAACGATATGCTACTGTATCTTGAATCCAGCTTCTTTCACCTTGTCAAGAATTTCATCCATATTGTCTGTGCTTAATCTTATTACTATCTCTTTAACTTCTGTTATGCTCTTAGGATCAACAACTACAAAGCTTATAATTTGCCCTTTGTTTTCAGTAATTATTTTTGATAGTTTAGATATTTGTCCAGGTATGTCATAAGCAATTACAGCTAATCGTTTACCTTTATTTAATCCAAACAATTCTGTAAATTGATGAAAAATACCGTGATGTGTTACTATTCCTTGCATTTCTCCATTTTTATTTATTACTGGTACAAAGGAAACACTTTTAGTTTCTAGGAAATGTGCAGCCTCTTCAATTTCATTAAAAGGAGTTATTGATGGTACATCAGTTCTCATTACATTTTCAACTAGAAAATCTGATAGTAAACACTGTCTCTCTATAGATTTTTCATAGTAGTATGTGTATATTTGCTCTTTTGAAATTACTCCACAGAATTTATCTCCTTCTACTACTGGTATGGATAAAAACTTATTTTCTTCCATTACCTTAAGAGCTTCTCCTATGGTTACCTTTGGTGTTACAGTTATTAACTTTTCTCTAGATAACATCAAATTATTTACAAACATAATTTATCCTCCTCTACTTATTTGTTATTCTATATTATACCTTATTTTAGTATACTATGTTAGTATTTTAATATATTTCATTATTAATATATTAAATATATTTTGATTATTGCATCAATTATTACTATTTTACGTATCCAAAATATAATACGTAAAATATATAGATTTGTTTACTTAAATATAAATTTACTTTTACAATATTTAGTACCATTCCACTGCCAAATATGCTAAAATTTTTATATAGATAAATGGTATGCTTTGGAGGACAAAATGAATATTAGTATAAAGAATATAGTTTCTGCTCTATCATTATCCTTGGATCTTACAGACAATGATTGGGGTAAATTTGAGGATGTTATAAACCCAACACATGCTAAAGATATTTCAAATAAGCAATTTTCTAATCATTCTAGATGCACCTCATATATAGCCTTAGAAATTGCTCAAACTATGAAACTAGATGAAAATTCTTACTACAATTTATATATTGCTTGTATGATTCATGATATTGGAACTCAAAATATATTTGATGAGTCTCACACCTCAAAATGGTATATAAAAAAGCATTGCATTGCTGGCTCTGAAATGATTCAACGTATTCCATCCTTAATACAAGTATATGATATAATACGTTATCATCATGAAAATTATGATGGTAGTGGATGCTTAAAATTAAAAAGTTCACTAATTCCTATAGAAGCTCAAATTCTCAGAATAGCTGATTTAATTGAAATCCAGGTAGATTATTCTAAACCTTACCACATCCAAAAGGATATTCTTATTGATTGGGTAAAACTACACAATGAAACTTTATTTTCACCACAGGTTGTAAAAGCTTTTCTCATGGTAGCTGACAAAGAAGAGTTTTGGTTAAACCTTATAAATCTACCTAATATGAATTTCATACTTGATAATATAATACCGGAGAAAGATATTTTTATCTCTCTATCGGAATTTGAAGCAATTGCTGATGTATTTGCAAGCATTATTGATAATAAGAGTTCTTTTACTGCAGAACATTCTAAAGAAATTGCTACTTTAGCTTATAATGTTTCTAAGCATTTAGGCTACACTGAAGAAAAGTGTCTTAAAATGAAAATTGCAGGATTACTTCACGATATTGGAAAATTAGCTATTCCCATCAGTATATTGGACAAGGATGGTCCTTTAACCGAAGAAGAATATTCTATTATCAAATCTCATACCTACTATACTAAATTAATTCTAGATAAAATAGACCACATATCTGATATTAGTTTATGGGCTTCTAGTCATCATGAAAAATTAAATGGTAAAGGCTATCCACGAAGACTCAAGGCTGAGGATCTTAGTGAAGAATGCCGCATTATTGGAGTATGTGATATATATCAATCTTTAACTGCTGATAGACCCTATAGAAAAGGTATGTATATGTACGAAGCATTTAATATATTAGATGATATGGTAAATAGGAACTTAATTTGTAGTAATGCAGTAAGCCATTTTAAAAATACTTTAGTATCTCGGGTAGAAAAGAAACCTTAATTTAATTATTATACAGTTATTTAATGAAAAGTAATTTTACTATTTGCTTTTCATTTTTTTTCTTTTAGGCTAAAATATTAATGAGGTGAATCATATGGAATTTATAGTTAGTAATGTTGATGAATTAGATTCCCTAGGTATACAGCTAGGAAAAATGTGTAAAGAAAATGATATTTTATGCCTTATAGGTGATCTTGGTACTGGTAAGACTCATCTTACCAAAGGAATTGCAAAAGGTCTTGGCATAGATGAATGTATAACTAGTCCTACCTTTACAATTGTTAATGAATATGAAGGTAGATTAAAATTGTATCATTTTGATGTGTATAGAGTAAATGATCCCGATGAGATTGCTGCCATCGGCTTTGATGAATATATATTTGGAAATGGAGTTAGCGTCATTGAATGGGCTAACTATATAGAAGATTTAATACCAGAAGAAAGTTTAACTATAAACATAGCTAAACTTCCAAACTTAGGTGAAACCTATAGAAAGATTACTCTTTCCTATACTAATGATAGATATAATTATATAAAGGAGTTGAAGCTATGAAGATTTTATCCTTAGATTCTGCAACCGAATGTGCAACTGCGGCTATTATTGATAGCGATAAGATATTAGGGGAAACTATTATAAATTATAAAAAGCAGCACTCTGTAATTATGATGCCTATGATAGATAACCTTTTAAAAAATTGTGGTTTATCCATATCAGATATAGAAGGCTTTGTAATTTCTAGCGGCCCTGGTTCTTTTACTGGTCTTAGAATCGGTATGTCCACTATAAAAGGTCTTGTGCAAGCAACTAATAAACCCTTTGTGTCTATAAATTCTTTAGATGGACTTGCAAATAATCTCTTTAATATCCAAGGTATTATTTGTCCTATAATTGATGCGTTGAGGGGTAATGTATATACTAATTTCTATAAATTTGAAGATAATAATTTAGTAGTCTTAGGTGAGCCTGAATTATTATCAATGGAAGATGTAATAAATATCTGCTCAGGATTTAATGAGCCTATTACTTTTATAGGTGATGGTACATCAAAATTTAAGGATGCCATATTAACTTCTCTACCTAATGCTTCCATAGCACCTAGTCATATCAATGTGACAAAGGCATCTTCTATAGGCTACTTAGGCTATCTTAGATTAATAAACAATGAAGGTGATAATGTACTTAGCAGTTCACCTATATATCTTAGACTTTGCCAAGCCGAGCGTGAATATGAAGAAAAGGTAAAAAATCATGACTGATGTAACTGTTGAAAGAATGAGTTCTCTTAATATATTAGGAGTTAAAGAAATTTCTGACCTAAGCTTCTCAAGCCCTTGGTCTCTCCTATCTATGGAAAAAGAACTAATTAATAAAAACGCTGTCTATATAGTTGTAAAGTTAGGTAATAAAGTTGTAGCCTTCGGTGGAATGTGGGTTGTCTTTGATGAAGGTCATATAACCAATATAGCAGTTCATCCCGACTATAGAAGAAATAATTTTGGAGATGTGGTAGTAGAAAACCTCATTACAATTGCTAAGGATATAAATATTGTTTCTATGACTCTAGAGGTTAGAGCCTCTAATATAGCTGCAATAAATCTTTATAAAAAACACCATTTTTCTGTAGAAGGTATAAGGAAAAACTATTATCAACATCCAAAAGAAGATGGATACATTATGTGGAACCACAACATATAGGTGGTATATATTAAAATTTTAAAGACGATAAAAGAATTTTTCTTTTATCGTCTTTTTGTAAATTATCTTTATATATTTTAATTTTAACTTCAACTTATTTTTTAAATTGTTAAAGATATGATTTAGTACATTTTTATTAGGCACCCTTTTTCATAGCTTGTTCAGCTAAAACATTCTCTCTATTTAGTAGTGGTGATATTCTCTTATAAGATACAAAGGTTATAAGAGATACTATGGCCCCTTTTATAATGTTAAAAGGAGTTATTCCTAGAACAATTATTCCTGTTAAGCTAGAAATATTAGAGTTTCCTGCTGCTGATGCTCCTATAACATTAGCCATACCACCCATTATTGTAGCATATAATGGAATTAGTATAAAGTAATTAAATACTGCTCCTACTATAGTCATTATTATAGTTCCTAAAATTAATCCTATAATTGCACTCTTTTTAGTTTTATTTTTATGATAAACATATGATGCTACAAACACAAAAGACCCACCAATTAAAAAGTTAGCAAATTCTCCAACTCCACCGGTGTAAGTGCCATGAAAAACTAGATTTAATATTACTTTTCCACCTTCTATAATTACTCCTGCCACTGGTCCCAAGGCAAATCCACCTATAAGTGCTGGTAAATCACTAAGATCAAGTTTTAAAAATGGTGGAAATCCCGGTATTGGAAATTCAAATAACATTAATATAAATGCTATTGCTACTAATAAAGAGATTTTTACTAATTTGTTTACATTTTTAGATGTGTTCATTATTAATACCCCCTAAATTTATTGCATACTTCATAGGGTGAATTTATCCGATGACTATCCACTCCTAATACTCCCATCTTCTTCGAAGTGGGTGTTAAGAGTGTCTACGTCCCTGGATAACGATTTCTAAAACTTCAAAGAAGCTAAGAACTCTGTTTATAGTACCCTAATGCCCTCAGATTTGTTATTTCTCTAATGACTATCTCATTAATACTGTTCATTATAACTTAATTGTTAAAAATAATACTTATAACAAATCTAAAAAAGCCCTGATTAAAAATCAGGGCTAAAACAAGCATCACTAAAATACTATATACCTACTTCTTTCATCCAGACTATACTGTCGGCTTCGGAGTTTCACCGAATCAGCCTTTCGGCTCGCGGGCTTTACCGCCGGTGGGGAATTACGCCCCGCCCTGAAGTGCATTATTAACTTTTATTACACTTTCATCTTACCATGAAAATCATTACACTTCAATATATTTTTTAAAATTCATAGATAAAATAGATATTTTTTTAACGATATTTTTAAACTTATATCTTACTTTTTAAGTGTTATTCCACATAAACAGAGTTTATTTTAACTCTACATCTTTTTTCATTGATAAAGATATCCTATTTCTCTTCTCATCAATATCTATTACTGTAACCTCTACTACATCTCCTAGCTTAACCACATCTAGTGGATGCTTAACAAATCTATCACTTAATTGACTTTTATGAACAAGACCATCTTGGTGTACTCCAATATCTACAAAGGCACCAAAATCCGATACATTTCTAACGGTTCCTAATAATTTCATTCCTTTTTTAAGCTGAGATAATTCCATAACCCCAGTTTTAAATATTGGTTTTGGCATTTCTTCTCTAGGATCTCTTCCTGGTTTTTTAAGTTCTTTTATGATATCTAAAAGAGTTGGTTCTCCTATACCTACTTCTTTAGCTAAATTAAATACTCCTACCTCTTTAACCTTTTCATCTATACCCTCTATATTTTTACTACTTAAATCTTTACCATCATATCCTAGGATAGTCATAAGTTTTTTACAAGCCTCATAGCTTTCCGGATGGACAGATGTACCGTCTAAAGGTTCCTTGCTACTATCAACTCTCAAAAATCCTGCACATTGCTCATAGGCCTTAGCTCCTAACCTCTTTACCTTTAAAAGCTCTTTTCTTGATTTAAACTTGCCTGTTTCATCTCTATAGGCAACTATATTCTGAGCTATACCAGAATTTATTCCAGAAATATAAGATAAAAGTGCTGGTGTTGCTGTATTTAAATCTACTCCTACATTGTTAACACAATCTTCAACTATATTTTTTAGAGATTCATCTAATCTTTTTACAGTAACATCATGCTGATATTGACCTACTCCTATAGATTTAGGATCTATCTTTACTAACTCAGCAAGAGGATCTTGAAGCCTTCTTCCTATGGATATAGCTCCTCTTACTGTAACATCTAAATCTGGATATTCTTTTGTTGCAAGCTCTGATGCAGAATAAACTGAGGCTCCAGCTTCAGATACTATTACATAATATATATCTTTACCTGTTTCTTTCTTTATCTGTGCTATAACTTCCCCTAATATCTCTTCTGACTCTCTACATGCAGTACCATTTCCAAGAGAAACGACATCTACATTGTGTTTTATCATCATCTTCTTTAATATTTCTTTAGCCTCTTTAACCTTAGCTTCACTTGCAGCTGTAGCATGAACTGTGACATACTCTAAAAACTTACCTGTGTCATCAAGAATTGCTACTTTACATCCAGTTCTAAAACCTGGATCAAAGCCCATTACAGTTTTCCCCTTTATAGGTGGAGACATAAGAAGCGCCTTAAGGTTTTCTTTAAATATTTTTATAGCCCCATCTTCTCCTTTTTCTGTAAGCATATTACGTACTTCTCTTTCAATAGATGGATATATTAATCTCTTTATAGAGTCATCAATACTGGTATTAATACACTCATTGCATTTCATATTATCAGTGACCATAAATTTGCTTATATAGCTTTTTATTTTTTCTACATCACAGGTAATCTTGACTGAAAGAACTTTTTCATTTTCTCCTCTATTTATAGCAAGAATTCTATGAGAAGGTATGAATTTTACCTTTTCACTATACTCATAATACATTTCATATTGAGTTCTCTCTTCACTACTTCCTTTAGTTTCTATAACTCCATTGTTTACCACATAATCTCTTATCCACTTTCTAAACTTAGCATTATCACTAATCTTTTCACTGATAATATCCATAGCTCCTTGTAATGCTTCATCTATAGAAGTTACGCCTTTATCTTCATCTATAAACTCTGCAGCATACTCCTCAGGAGATTTTTCTCCCCCTTCAGATAAGATATACTCACTTAATGGCACTAATCCCTTCTCTGTAGCTATTATAGCTCTTGTTCTCTTTTTAGGCTTAAATGGTCTGTAAATATCTTCTACTTCTGTTAAAGTTTCAGCTTTATCTAAAGAAATTTTAATTTCATCTGTTAGTTTTTCTTGCTCATCAATTAATCTAATAACATCTTCCTTTCTATTTTGAAGATTTCTTAGATATGTAAGTCTTTCTGAAAATTTTCTTAAGATTACATCATCAAGACCACCGGTTTTTTCTTTTCTATATCTGGCTATAAAAGGCACTGTATTACCCTCATCTAATAATTCTATTACATCCTCTACTTGAGACTTGCTCATAGGAAACTCTTTAATTAACTTCTGGTTTATAATTGACATCTTTTCTCCTCCTGATTGTTTTAAGCATAGTATTCTTTAATTTTATCACATTATTAGCAAATTTATCATAATCAAAATAACTTTTTCATACATATACTAATATAGTAATGTTTAAGGTGATGCCATGAAAAAATTTATAGTTTCTTCTCTTTTAACCTTTTCCCTAATCCTTTCTTCCATCAGTTATAATAGCCTAATGCTAACTAAAAACTTCGATGCTAAGGAAGTAAAAGAAACTATCCATTATCTATCTTCTGATGAGTTTAAAGGTCGATTAAGTGGAACCTTAGAAAATGCTTTAGTTGGCGCCTATATAAAGGATGAGTTTGAACACATAGGATTAGAACCCCTAAGTAATGGCTATTACCAAAGCTTTCAAGTAAATTACCCTAAGAGTTTGTCAGATGAACCTATGATTGCAGTTATTGATAAAGATAAGAAAATACATAAGATTTTAGAATACGGTGTTAATTACAAAGAAGATTTGCTTAACTTTAGGAATACAGAGATAGAATTTGATAACTTAGATGTCTCTTCTAGAAACAATGATGCAATAGCAGTTTCTAATGACATGGGAACAGCAATATTTTATACTTCTTCTAATAATACTCTTGGGTTTAGAAGTTCTTTTTACGAAGAGAGTAACAAAGGGCTGTTTATTACAGTGACAAAGGAAACTCTTGCCGAAATAGAAAGTTATTTAAATGAAGGTTTTTCAATCTACACCTATATCCCTTATTCTATAGAAGAAGCAAGTATCAATAATATAGTAGGTGTAATTAAAGGTAAAGATTCATCTCTTCCACCTTTAATCCTAGGTGCCCACTTCGATCATATAGGTACTGATCTAGGTGGAACTGTTTATAATGGAGCTTTGGATAATGCTTCTGGAGTATCATTTCTCTTAGAGCTTGCTAAGTACATTAAAACCTTAGGCATTCCTGATAGAGATATAATCTTTGTTTCCTTTAATGCTGAAGAATTTGGACTTAAAGGCTCTAAAGCCTTTGTAGAAGAATATAGGGACTTAATATCTGGAAGTAGAGTTTATAACTTTGATATGATTGGAAGCTATGACGGTACCCCTCTTTGTATTATGGCTGGTAAAACTAATACGGCTAAAACTCCTATAGTAGAAGAATTAACTAAGGCATTCCAAGATAAAAAAATATATTTTAATTACATCTTTGAGAATTCTAGTGACCATGGTTCCTTTGTCGATGCAGGGATTGAGGCTGTAACCCTTTGTGACTATGATTTATCTAGAATTCATACCCCAAATGATAAAATAGAATATATTAGTGAAGAAGCAATTGATAGATGCTTTAGTGTTATGAAAACTCAAATATTTAAAGATAGTTATTCTAGTAATATACTATATAATCATTTAGAATTAATTCTATTTCTATCCTTAGGTGCTTCTCTAATTCTAAGTGCTATCTATTACAACACAAAAAAGAGTAGTTAATTTTAAAACTACTCTTTTATTTGTTTTAGATATTCATTTATAAATATATCTATATTTCCATCCATTACTGAACCTACATTAGAAGTTTCAGCTCCAGTTCTATGATCCTTAACTAAATTATAAGGGTGGAATACATAGGATCTTATCTGACTTCCCCATGCATTATCTTTTATCTCCCCTGTTATATCTTCAATTTTATCCTTATGCTCACGAATTTTAATGTCTATAAGCTTAGCTTTCAGCATCTTTAAAGCATACTCCTTATTAGTATGTTGACTTCTTTCATTTTGACATTGCACTATGATATTAGTAGGTATATGGGTTATTCTTACTGCAGAATCTGTAGTATTTACATGCTGTCCACCTGACCCACTAGATCTATAGGTATCTATTTTTAAATCCTCTGACCTAATTTCTATATCTTGATTTTCAGTAAGCTCTGGTAAAATTTCACATCCAGCAAAGGATGTTTGCCTTTTTCCACTAGAGTTATAGGGTGATATCCTAACTAACCTATGAACACCCTTTTCTGATTTTAAATATCCATAGGCAAAATCTCCAGTAACCTTAATAGTAACTGCCTTAATTCCAGCTTCATCATCTGCTACACAGTTTAAAACTGTAACCTTAAAACCATGGGCTTCACACCATCTAGTATACATTCTGTATAGCATATTAGTCCAGTCCTGGGCATCGTTACCTCCAGCACCTGTATGAAGCTCCAATATAGCATTGTTTCTATCATATTCTCCACTTAAAAGAGTTTCTATATTAAGATTTTCTATCGCTTCTCCTATGGACTTTAATTCACTTTTTATATCCTTGTAAGAGGAGGAATCCTCCTCCTCCAAACTCATCTCTATCAAAATTTGAACATCCTCTGTTCTAATCTCCAAATCACTAAAATTATCTAATTTATCCTTTATCGATTTAGCATTCTGAGTAATTTCTTGTGCCTTATTTATATCACTCCAAAAATCCACTTCTTGCATTTTAAACTCAAGTTCAGATAATTTCTTTTCTTCTGCTGCTATGTCAAAGAGACACCTTCAATTCTCGTAATTTTCTACTGATGACATTTACTTCATTTAAGCATTCTTCTAATTGTAATATCACTTTTATTCTCCTCTTCCACAACAGTTCTTATATTTATATCCTGATCCACATGGACATGGGTCATTCCTATTTGGTTTAGCTTGTTTTTTTACTGGCTCTTTTTTTAAAGATTTATCCTCGTTAGTTGAAGTTATTTCAGCTACTCTTTCTCTTTCTGGAGCCTTCTCAACTTTAACATGGAATAGATACTTAACTGTTTCATGTTTAATGTTTTCTATCATTTCCGCAAACATTTCGCTACCTTCCATTTGATATGCTTGAGCTGGATCTTGTTGCTTATATGCTCTAAGTCCTATACCTTGTTTTAAGTGATCCATACTATCAATATGATCCATCCACTTAGAATCAACTATCTTAAGCAGGATAACTCTTTCAATTTCTCTCATTTGCTCTTCGCTAAATTCAACTTCTTTTTCAGCATATAGTTCCATTGCTTTATCTAGTAATAATTCTACAATTTCATTATTAGATAACTTAGCAATTTCATCTACTGTAACAGTATCTTTAGGTAGATATACATCTTCCATATATTTTATTAATTTATTTAATTCATCTTCAAAAGTATCATCTACACCACTAATATGAGTATTAACTGAACTTTCTATAACATCCTTTATCATTGTTTGTATTTGATCTTTTATATTAGCCCCCATAAGAACTTCTTGTCTTTGTTTGTAAATAATTTCTCTTTGTTTATTCATTACGTCGTCATATTTAACAACATTCTTTCTAACGTCAAAGTTATTTCCTTCAACTTTTCTTTGTGCACTTTCTATAGCACCACTAACCATTTTACTCTCAATGGCATCTTCTTCTTGAAGCCCTAATTTATCAATCATACCTCCAAGTCTCTCAGAACCAAATATTCTCATTAAATCATCTTCAAGACAAATATAGAATCTAGATTCACCTGGGTCACCCTGACGACCAGAACGTCCTCTTAATTGGTTATCTATACGTCTTGATTCATGTCTTTCTGTACCTAATATCTTTAAGCCTCCAAGTTCTACTACTCCTTCTCCAAGCTTAATATCAGTACCTCTACCAGCCATGTTAGTAGCAATAGTTACAGCACCCTTTTGTCCAGCTAATGCTACAATTTCTGCTTCTCTTTCATGGTACTTAGCATTTAATACTTGGTGTGGTATTCCTTTTTTCTTAAGCATAGCAGAAATTACTTCAGACTTATCTATACTTACTGTACCAACTAAAACTGGCTGACCTTTTTTATGAGTTTCTGCTATCTCATCTACTAAACACTTATATTTTCCTTTAATAGTCTTATAAACAACATCTGGATGGTCTACTCTTGCTATCGGCATATGAGTTGGTATTACTATTACATCAAGACCATAAATATCTCTAAATTCAGCTTCTTCAGTCTCAGCAGTACCAGTCATACCTGCAAGCTTAGTATACATTCTAAAGTAGTTTTGGAACGTTATAGTTGCAAGAGTTTTAGACTCTTTTTCAACCTTAACTCCCTCTTTTGCTTCAATAGCTTGATGTAATCCATCACTATATCTTCTACCTTCCATAAGTCTTCCTGTAAAGTCATCAACAATAACTACTTCTCCATCTTTTACTATATAGTCCTTTTCATTCTTCATTATGTGATTTGCCTTTAACGCTTGAACTAAATGGTGTTGAATATCCATATTTTCAGGATCTGCATAATTTTCTAAATGAAAGTATTTTTCTGCCTTTGCTATACCTTCATCAGTAAGAATAACGGAATTTCTCTTTTCATCTATTAAATAATCTTCTTCTAATAATCCCTTAACGAAGAAGTCTGCAATTCTATAAAAATCAGTAGACTTATCTCCTTGACCTGATATTATAAGTGGAGTTCTAGCCTCATCTATAAGTATTGAGTCAACCTCATCCACAATAACATAGTTTAATTCTCTTTGAACTTTTTCTTCTTTATAAACTACCATGTTATCCCTTAGGTAGTCGAATCCAAATTCATTATTAGTACCATAAGTGATATCACAATTATACATTTGTTGTTTTTCTATCTGAGTTTGACCATGAACTATAACTCCTACTGTAAGACCTAGAAATTCATGAACTCTTCCCATTTCATCTCTATCTCTCTTAGCAAGATAGTCATTAACTGTGATTATGTGCACACCCTTACCAGCTAAAGCATTTAAATAAGATGGTAGAGTGGCAACTAAAGTTTTACCTTCTCCTGTTCTCATCTCTGAAACTCTACCTTGGTGTAAGACAACTCCACCTATAATCTGAACATCATAATGTCTAAGACCAAGAACTCTTTTAGATGCTTCTCTAACTACCGCAAAAGCTTCTGGAAGAATATCATCTAATGTCTCACCCTTTTTTAATCTACCTTTAAATTCTTCTGTTTTTTGTTTCAATTCTTCATCACTTAATTTTTCTATAATCTCCTCAAGAGAATTAACCTTTTTAACTATTGGCATAATTCTTTTAATTTCTCTTTCACTGTAGGTACCAAATATCTTGTTAAATATTTTCATCTAAAATCATCCTCACTCTTTCTATCTAAGGTTTGTTAGCTATAATCATCACATAAATACTAATTTAGATTATATCAGTTATTCTTTGTCACTTCAACTTTATACCCACAATTTTCATCCAAAATAAGTAAATTTATGTTCTATTTTAATATAGTATTAATAATTTCTATTGCCATAAAAAACTCTATAGCTAATGCCATAGAGTTTTTATTAATATAATAAGTATATTTTAAACTTTTCTTTAAAACTAATTTTAGAAATCTTGTTCAATTAAACCATAATTTCCATCTTTTCTTTTATAAACAACATTTACTTCCTCTGTATCGCCATTCATAAATACGTAGAAATCATGTCCTAAAAGTTCCATTTGTAACACTGCTTCTTCTTGACTCATAGGTTTTATAGCAAATCTTTTAGTCTTTACTATCCTTGGCTCTTTTTCTTCATCATAGTCAGCATAGCGTTCTATATTGTTAAATCTTAAAGAATTGTCATAATTTCTTCTTTCAAGCTTAGTTTTTTGTTTTCTTATTTGACCTTCAAGCTTGTCAATTACAGTATCTATTGCATTATACATATCTCCATTTCTTACTTCTGCTCTTAATAATGCACTGTTAAACGGAATTATTACTTCAATTTTGTGTATATTCTTCTCCACACTTAGTGTAGCTGTAGCATTCTCATTATTTACAAAGAATTTATCCAATTTTGATAACTTCTTTTCTACTGCAGCTCTAAGCCCTTCAGTAACCTCGATATTTCTTCCTATAACTCTAACTTTCATAATTCCAGCTCCCCTCATATTAAAAAGGATTATTGTGGTTCCCTTTAATATTTGTATTTTGTAATTATATTTTAAGCTTTACTATAAATACTTGCAAGAAGACTTTACTTAATATTCTGAAAAGTTTTCTTTCTAGCCTTTTCTAGCTTACTTTTCCTTCACTCTACGACTTATATCGTCTTTACATAGTATATGATTTTTTTCATATTTTATGTTATAATAAAATTACATGTGCTGGATATAACATATCAAATAACTAAGTGTTACATAATTTATTAATAAAATCTAAAATCACATCTTATAATAACCATAAATAAATTTTCAATTTTAAATAAATAAAAGTAATCTAAAAGATTGCTCATTAGTATCACAAAATACTTTATGTATTTATATATGTAATGGAGATTACTATGAAAAAGATTAATGAAACAATAAAAAACACATCTCTTACTCTTTTGTTTGTTATTCCACTTATAACTATAGTTATGAAAAGTAATGGACTTACACTAATGAATAACTTATATATATGCATATCTAGCAGTCTATATATGCATAGCAATCATATACGTAAAAATAAAAAGAGATAAAGATATATCAATATTTACGGTTATACTAGTAACTATTTATTCAATAGCTGTTCTTCATAATTATATAGGCAAATATGAAATAAATAGATTACAAAATAATAATACAATAATAGTTAATCATTTTTATGATAGCTTTCTTGGTGGCGCTCCTGATGAAATAAGTTCTAAACTTTATAAAAGAGTATATTTTTTCTTTAAAAAAGATTTGAATGCACCCACACTTCATGGTAATTATTCTATATATCAAGAAGATAAATATATAGTAATATCAGGTGACGCTGCTAAAAATTTTATTGAATCATATACAACTTCTCAAGAGAACAGTTATTTTAAAAATACACTGAAAAATAAAAATTTCGAAATCCTTCCAGACAATCTCATAAAAATAAATTTAAATAAAACATAATATAGAGTCGCAAAAATAAAAAAAGTGCAGGTCCGTAAACCTGCAAACCCTAGAAAATAGGGCACTTTATGTCGTTTGACCTGGTCTTTGACCCCACACTCGCCTACTGGAGCTTTTGCTACCCAGAATTACCCTCTCACTACTAACCCTCTCGCATTATAATACGGCAGGACTTACTTCTAAGCCGCACCATGCTCATTAAACATTTTATTTAACTTACGTGGATCGTTTCGCCTGCGACTGGCATCGACTTTCAACCACAAACCCGACTCTTATATTATACTCTACTTTTCGCCGCTGTCAATATAAAAACTTCATTGGCCTTTATTTCCTTAATAGCTTTTGCCGCATAAAAAGTTGTAGCTCCAGATGTGATTACATCATCGATAATGAGTACTCTCTTTCCTTCTATTTCTTTTTTATTTTTAACTATAAAAGAATCCTTTATATTTTCCCATCTTTTTATATTGTCTAATCCAATTTGATCTGCGCTATCACTTGCTTTATAAAGCAATTCCTTGTAAGGAATTTTACAATTTTTACTTATATATTTACAAAGTACTTCACATTGATTAAACCCTCTACTTTTTAAAGCAGATTTACTACTTGGAATAAAGGTTAATATATCTACCTTATCCTTTAAATTTTCTAATATAAAATCACTCATATAACCTGCTAATATTTTTCCTGCTAAAAAACTCTTATTGTATTTAAGTTTTAAAATCAATTTCTTTAATTCATAGCCGTAGAATCCTAAAGAATAGCTTATAAATTCCTCATCTTGGTAAGTTATTGAGGACTCTATATTAATTATATTAATGCTCTTTTTACATTTTTCACAAATATAATCCTTATCTTCATATTCATCACATATTATGCATTTATCATCTATTCCATATATAGTGGACAATATATTATCTACTATCTGTTTTATAGTTTCAAAACTCCCTCTTCCCAAGCTCTTTTATTTAACTCCCTTAAAATATTTTTACATCTATCCATATCCTCAGTTTCACTATTACAAAGAAAAATAACCTCTTCTCGCTCTGCCATAGATCTTCTATTTATCTTACTAGATATATAAACCAAATCCTTATAATTAAAGTTATCATTATCTGCAAAAAAAATCATAATATTCAAAGGATGCACTCCATAATAGTTCTCATTATAATTATTAGTAACCAATATACCATACTCTGATAGTAAAAATTTAGACAGTTCCTTCTTGTCACTATCTCCTGTTATATCTTTAAATATATTTTTTGTAAGCTTATGTTCTATATTATAAAGATAATTATAAACCTTATGAGTTTTCTCATCATCTGGAGTATATATTAAAACCTTCTTATTAGTATTTATTGACCACTCTAGGTATTCATATACACTCATAGGTATTTCTTCTTCTATATTTACTCTAGTTACCATAACCCTAGGTTCAGCAATAGGAACTTGTTTATCTTTTCTTAAATTATATAATATTAACTCATTATGAAATACTGGTTCCATGGAATAACTAATCATAGTTCCGTAGTTATTACATAAACACTCCATTAGCTTATTTATAGACTCATTACTATATATAGGTCTAGAATTTATTTCATCATATATAATAAAGTCAAATTTCTCCTTTAAGTATAAAGCTCTACTGTGGGTACATATATTAACTTTACCTATATATGCTATATCATTCTCACCTTCAATAGAATTTATAAAATTTTTATTAATGAATCCTAATATCTTTACCTCTTCTATATCTGTATTTATTATATATAATATCTTTTTATTTTCTTTAAAACACCATTTAAAAACCTTATTAAAGATTTGTTTTTTATTATTTAATGCAGAAATTATATTTATTTTATGCAACTTCTTTTTAGCGCTATCTAATATGGTATCTTCTATAGATTTCTTTAATGCCTCCACTATCTCTCTATTGGTTTTTATAAATGACATAAAATCTCTCCTACCTACATATGAATTATCTCTCTTATTCTCCATTTAAGTCCTGAATATCTCTCAAAACTTCTATTATTATCTTTCATAAATTCAACCACTTTAGAATTACCTACCAATACAACTAACTTCTTAGCCCTGGTTATTCCAGTGTAAAGTAAATTTCTATTCATCAGTAGCGGTGGTCCCATAAACATAGGCATAATAACTACTGGAAATTCACTTCCTTGGCTCTTATGGATAGTAACTGCATAGGCTAAAGTTATTTCATCTAAGTCACTTTCCTCATATTCTACGATTTTATCATCTTCAAAGCATACAGTAATCTTATCCTCATCCTCATCAACTTCTGTTATATACCCTACATCCCCATTAAATACACCCTTACCTTCTTCACTGGAATTATTTTTGCTCCACTTTAGAGTATAGTTATTTTTAATTTGCATAACCTTATCTCCTACTCTAAAAATCATATCTTTAATCTCAACTTCATCCTTATCTTTACTTTTAGGATTTAACACTTGCTGAAGTTGTATATTTAAATTATCTATTCCCATAATTCCCTTACGCATAGGTGATAATACCTGTATATCTCTAACACTATCCCATTCCACATTAAACTTAGGAAGTCTCGTTTTTACTAATCCAATGATTTTTTCTAACATCACTTCACTATCTGCAGCTCTTTCAAGATAGAAATCACTATTTTTAGTATTTAAAATAGGCATCTTTCCTTCATTTATTAAGTGGGCATTTTGTACTATCATACTTTCTTGCCCTTGTCTAAATATCTCATTAAGTCTTACTACCTTTACTGCATCACTTTCTATGATATCCCTAAGAACATTTCCTGGTCCAACTGATGGTAGCTGATCTACATCTCCTACTATTATTAGTCTAGTTCCTATCTGCATTGCTTTTAAAAGAGCATTCATAAGACTTATATCTACCATAGAGGCTTCATCCACTATTAAAACATCACACTCTATGGCAGATGTTTCATTTTCTATTTCATCTACCTCTTCTTCACTATAACTTCCTATTTCCAAAAGTCTATGGATAGTTTTTGCTTCTCTACCTGTAGCTTCAGCCATCCTTTTCGCTGCCCTTCCTGTAGGTGCAGCCATAAATACCTTAAGTCCTAAACTCTCAAAAATACTTACAATGCAATTTATAATTGTTGTCTTTCCTGTTCCAGGTCCCCCTGTTATAACCTCTATCCCATTAAAAAAAGCACCCTCTATAGCTTCTTTTTGAGAATTGGCTAATTTAATATTTGCTTTACTTTCAAAGTCATTAATTTTCTCATTTACATTTAAACTTAATTTATCATAATTAGTAGTGGCTAGTTCTACTATTTTACGTGTTACAGACATCTCTAGATAAAGATAGGACATATTATATACCGCATCTATATTATCTACTACCTCTACCTTAATCTTTCCATCAATTATAAGCTCATAAACTCCTTCATCAAATTTCTCACTGTCTATCTCCAGAAGTTTCATTCCCTTATCCCTTAATCTATCCATAGGTATAAAGGTATTTCCTATAGCACAAAATTCATTAATTATATATATGACTCCACTTTTTATTCTAAATAGAGAATCCTTCTCTATGCCCAAGCTCTTAGCTATGGAATCCGCTGTTCTAAACCCAATTCCACTTATGTATTCTGTTAATATATATGGATTATCCTTAACTATATTTATGCAGTTAACTCCAAACTTCTTGTAAATCTTCATGGCCATATTAACAGTTATGCCGTAACTTTGAAAAAAAATAATAATATCCTTAGTAACCCTCTGCTCTAAATAAGATTTCATAATGGTATTTATTCTCTTTTTACCTATGCCAGGAATCTCTTCAAGCTTTTCTATATTACTATCTAATATTTTTATTGTATCTTCTCCAAAAAATTCTACTATTTTTTTTGCTGTAACCTTTCCTATACCTTCAATGACTCCACTAGCTAAATATTTTTCGATTCCACTAGTAGTTGTAGGTATTATTTCATGTATGCTTTCTATTTTAAACTGCTTACCAAACTTAGGATGAACAGTCCACTCCCCTTGAACACTATATTCTTGGGATTCATTTATAAATGGTATTATTCCAACAATGGTGATAACTTCCTTATCACACCTTAGTTTACATATTGTATACCCATTATCATCATTTCTAAATACAACTGTTTCAACTACCCCTTCAATGGTTATCATAAAATCTCTCCTAATACCTATTATTATCTATCTATAACTATTATTATACCAAATTATATCTCATATATATTAACAATATAATAAGATTTAGTAATATGACTCAGTTTAAAGTAAAAATAATTATCCTTGTTAAATTTCATAATCTATGCAAATTTAATTATAGTCTTTTTAATGAAACTCGACTCAGTACCTTCGCTGAGTAAGTGATTCACACCAAATCGTAGATTTGGGTTCTCTACTTAAAAAATCCACACTAACAAATCATATTGTTAATGTGGATTCTTATTGGTAAATATATATCTTTAATTACTTATATATATTTCTTTATTTCTTCAACCTTATTTAATTGCTCCCATGGTAGGTTTAAGTCATTTCTTCCAAAGTGACCATAAGCAGCAGTTTGTTTATATATAGGTCTTCTTAAATCTAATTCTTTTATAATAGATGATGGTCTTAAGTCAAAAACTTTATTAACTATATCTACTATCTTATCTTCTGAAAGTTTTCCAGTTCCAAAAGTATCAATTTGTATAGATACTGGTCTAGCAACACCAATAGCATATGCAAGTTGTATTTCTAGCTTATCAGCAACACCAGCAGCTACTAGGTTTTTAGCTACCCATCTTGATGCATAAGCAGCAGATCTATCTACCTTTGTTGGGTCTTTTCCTGAGAAAGCTCCACCACCATGTCTACCAGATCCACCATAGGTATCTACTATTATTTTTCTACCTGTAAGACCTGAGTCTCCTTGAGGTCCTCCAATAACAAATCTACCTGTAGGATTTATATAGTATTTTGTGCTTGCATCTAATAAATCAGTAGGTACTATCGGAGCTATAACACGCTCTTTTAAATCCTTCTCGATTTGTTCTCTTGTAACATCTGGACAATGCTGAGTTGAAATTACTATAGTATCTATTCTAACTGGCTTATTGTCTTCATACTCTACAGTTACTTGAGTTTTTCCATCTGGTCTTAAGTAAGATAAAGTTCCATTCTTTCTTACTTCTGCTAGTCTTCTTGATAATTTATGAGCCATAGAAATTGGAAGAGGCATATATTCTTCTGTTTCATTTGTAGCAAATCCGAACATCATACCTTGGTCTCCAGCACCTGTAGCCTCATCATTGTTCATTTGACCTGCTTTACTTTCTAAAGCTTCATCAACTCCCATAGCAATATCACCTGATTGCTCATCTATAGATGTTAATACTGAACATGTATTGCAATCAAATCCATATTTTGCTCTATTGTATCCAATCTCTTCAACTGTATTTCTAACAACCTTTTGGAAGTCTACATAGCAGTTTGTACTTATTTCTCCCATTACAAGAACCATTCCTGTAGTAGTTGCAGTTTCACAAGCTACCCTAGCATTGGGATCTTTTTCCAATATGGCATCTAGTATTGAATCAGATATCTGATCACACATTTTATCTGGATGTCCTTCAGTTACTGATTCTGACGTAAATAATCTTCTCATTGAATTTTCCTCCTTAAATATTTAAATATTACCGACCCTTAAAATTAAAACCTCTTCTTATAAGACAAGAAGAGGTTAGTATATTTCAAACTAAACTTTCTTATCTTGCAGAAAATACTGCAGGAATTGGCACCATTGCTTTTAATAGCCGGTTGCTGGGTTTCATTGGGCCTTTGTCCCTCCACCACTCTTGATAAGAGTTATATTATTAATTTATACATAGATAATAGCATAGGGAAATTTAACTGTCAACATACTTATCTATTAATATAAATAATTAATATTTACCATTATAACAACATTATATATTCCATTAAATATATTCTAAACTTAATAAACAGATTTATTCAATTCTTATTTTATATTTTATTAGAAATAAAATAAGACACTAAGTAAACTTAGTGTCTTATTTGGTGGAGGAGGACGG
>NZ_DGRF01000083.1:10575-10736 GCF_002390995.1 Clostridium sp. UBA4395 | reverse complement strand
GGCCACTCGGGAACTCCTCCATTTATGGAGCTGGCAATAGGAATCGAACCTACAACCTGCTGATTACAAATCAGCTGCTCTACCGTTGAGCCATGCCAGCATATTATATAGTTTTAAAATTTAATCAATTATAATTCATTATGGTGGTCGCAACAGGGATC
>NZ_DGRF01000083.1:0-10530 GCF_002390995.1 Clostridium sp. UBA4395 | reverse complement strand
TGGCCACTCGGGAACTCCTCCACTTATGGAGCTGGCAATAGGAATCGAACCTACAACCTGCTGATTACAAATCAGCTGCTCTACCGTTGAGCCATGCCAGCGTATTATATAATTTGTACAGTTTAATGAGTTTAAATTCACTATGGTGGTCGCAACAGGGATCGAACCTGTGACCCCCTGCTTGTAAGGCAGGTGCTCTCCCAGCTGAGCTATGCGACCTTATTTGGTGGAGGAGGACGGATTCGAACCATCGAAACGAAACGTAACAGATTTACAGTCTGCCCCCTTTGGCCACTCGGGAACTCCTCCATAATTTTAATATAACTAGATTTTCACAGTAGCTTGACCTGAGCTAATTTCCAATCTTTTGCATAAATAAAAATGTCACTAAACTGACAAGACTTAGTATACAATTATATTGATTTTTTTTCAACCCCTTTTTTCAATATTTTTATAAAAATTTTATTGTTTTTTTCTCAATTAATCATATTTTTTTCATTTTAGGCATTTCGTCACTTAAATTTAAATCATTATACTAATTAAAAGCATTAATAATAAACTATTATTTAAATATATTAAATTTATTTCTTACATGATAATACCTGAAACCCGCATGAACAGAACAACTATTTTAATAGTTCTCTATTTTAATAGTTCTCTAGGAAACTAGATATATATTTTCCTAGAGAACTATAAGTATAAGTTTATATTTAAATAGTTATTTATATAATTAATTTCCTTCTACTTTGTCCATATCTATATATTTAGAAAATATCTTCTTTAATTCTTCTATTTGCTCTTCATCCACCTTACGCTCTATTACATTGAGAGTTCTTAATACAGCTAATCGTTCATTATTATAAGTAAGGAATTCGTTTATCTCTGAATAGTCTTCTTCATTCAACTCTTTGCATATACCTATTATCTTTGCCTTCTCTGAAATTGTTAACTCATCTATTAATTCTTCTGGTGGTACCTTCATTACTTTGTTTTTTTCTTTAACCTGCTTATTATATTTGTCAAACTCGATTTCATCAGTTTTAACTATTTCATTATCACTCTTATAAATTTGATTTAGCTGATTTTGCCTTTCTCTATTAGCTTCAATTCTTCTTTTTTTTAATTCTTCATCTGATACACTAGTTTCATTAACCCCATTATTTTTAATTAAATCCTGTGAAGTATTTGCATCCATATTCTCCTTTTCTATACCAGTAGTAATTTCTTTATTATAATTTTCAGCTTTCTCACCGCTTTTAGCTATAACCTTATTTTCCTCTTTGTAATATAAGTTTTCATTACTTATATTAAAGCTCACTAACGCTATTATATTTACTATTGTATATAGAATTATGATTACAGAATATCCCTTTCTATTCATAATATATCCTCCTTAAATAAAAACTATCTAAATTATTCCATATTTTTTAGAATTTATACCGAAGTTGCTTCATATAAATTCATATGGAGGTGTTTCTGTGAGCAAAGTTAAGATTCATTACAAAGATTCATTAGGTTATTATACCTTATCCAACTTTTTAAAAGATGAATTAAATGCAAACACAATTATTGTTTGTATAGGAACTGATAGATGCATTGGAGACTGCTTAGGTCCTCTTATTGGTAGCATGTTAGAAGAAAAATTTTTCCCATTGCCAGTCTATGGAACTATATCTAATCCTATACACGCATTAAATTTAGATAGTAAACTATCGGATATAAAATTAAAACATCCAGATTCTAAAATTATTGGTATCGATGCTTGTCTTGGTCCTCCTAATAAAATTGGCGAGATACAAGTTCGAGATTACCCCATTAATCCTGGAAAAGGTGTTGGTAAATCTCTTTCTCCCGTAGGTGATATATCAATAATAGGTATTGTGGATTCTAGCGATATTGATGAACCCTTTACAAGTAGAAATATACGATTAAATCTAATTTTGGAAATCTCTAAAGTAATAACTCAAGGACTTGTTCATGGGTATTATCTCAGCTCATTATGTGATTAATAACGAAGGATTATCACCTAGATATTATATACAGTACATGGACTTATTTAACTATTTATACTATTAAAATCTTTTTAACAACCCTTATTTTCCAAGATAGAATTATAGTTTTTATTAACTCTCCCTTTCGTAGAAAATGAGTTCCCTACAACAACTAGAAATGATACAAAATAAAATATACCTACTATACAAATATTTTTTTTGCATAGTAGGTATATTAAATCACATCTTTATATTTATATAACCTTTATTTTTAACTTCTATTGTTGGACATCATATAAACTTATTTACATAATTTAAAATATAGGTTTAATATTCTAACTTGTACATCTTAACTATTTATTGAAACATTATATCCTGTAAACGAATCGTCTAACTTATCTACATAGTCAAGCATTTTTCCTGTTCCAACAGCTACACAAGATACTGAATCTTCTGCTACATATACTGGTACATTAGTAACTTTTTCAATGAGTTTGTCTAATCCATCTAATAAAGCTCCTCCACCAGTCATTATTATACCTTTATCAGCTATATCTGCAGCCAGTTCAGGTGGTGTTTTTTCTAGTACAGAATGTGCACATTCAGCTATGGAAGTAACAGCTTCTTTTAATGCCTCTTCCATCTCACTAGAACAAACTGTGATATTTTTAGGTAGTCCAGTTATAAGATCTCTTCCTCTTATCTCTGCCTTCATATCCTCATCTTTAGGATATGCGCATCCAATGTTTATTTTAAGTTCTTCTGCTGTTCTTTCTCCAATCATTAATTTATGCTTTTTCCTTATGTAACGAATTATAGCATCATCAAAATCATCTCCAGCAACTTTAATAGACTCTCTTACAACCATTCCTCCTAGAGAAATTACTGCTATATCGGTGGTACCTCCACCTATGTCAATAACCATATTCCCACTAGCTTTAGTTATGTCTAACCCCGCTCCTATAGCTGCTGCCAAAGGTTCTTCAATTAACAAAACCTTTTTAGCTCCTGCATTTCTTGCCGCATCCTCAACAGCTCTTCTTTCTACTTCAGTAGCCTCACATGGTACGCACATTACAACTCTTGGTGTTGACATCTTTCTCTTACCGCAAGCTTTTTTAATAAAGTGCTCTAACATTTTTTCTGTAACATCATAATCTGATATTACCCCATCTCTAAGTGGACGAATTGCAACAATATTTCCTGGCGTCCTACCTATCATTTTTCTAGCTTCTTCACCTACTGCTAAGACCTTATTGGCACTTTTATCTATTGCTACAACTGAAGGTTCTTTTAGTATTATACCCTTACCCTTTGTGTAAACCAGTACTGTAGCCGTACCTAGGTCTATTCCCATATCTGTTCCTACACCGAAAAAAAACATCTTAAAATTCACTCCTGCTCTCTAGTATTTTCTTCTTATTGAAATACTATACAATATTTACTAAAACAATATACACCTATTATATTACTATTCTACCTAACCTTCAATTGTTTTATATTTCATTTTAGTAGCTTTTCCACCTCTAATGTGTCTTTCAGCTTTATTTAGATCTAAGATGTTTTTTGCTTCCTCTGCTATTTGAGCATTTATTTTAGGTAATCTCTCAGTCATATCCTTATGGATTGTACTTTTACTTACACCAAATACCGATGCTGTTTTTCTTATTGTAGCCTCGGATTCTATTATATATTTTGCTACTTCTAGTACTCTATCTTCAATATAGTCTTTCAAAGCGTTACCTCCTTAACCCTTCTATAATTATAAATATGCTAACTTCCTTATTTAAATTACATTCTTGCTAGCCTTTTACTTTAAAGTTTTAAAGCTAGCAAGAATATTAATTCTATTTTAGTTATTTCTTATAACTAACATATTTAGCTGGGTCTACTTCTTTTCCATCTTGTAATACTTGGAAGTGAAGATAATCTCCATATTCCTCATATGCAAGGTTTGTAGTTTTACCTACAGCTCCTATTTCTTGACCAGCTGTAACTTTATCTCCAGCTTTAACTAGAACCTTTTCTTTAAGGTTTCCATATATTGTAGTTAGTCCATTTTGATGGTCTATTTCTACATAGGTACCTTCTGTATTTGCATCTACTTTTTTAACCACTCCAGCACTTACTGCTACAACTGCTGAACCTTCTGCAGCTTTAACATCCATAGCTAAGTGATTTTTATAACTCTTAGTTGTTGCCCAATATACTGGATCTTCAGAATATGCTCTACCTAAAGTACCCTCTACTGGATTTTTAAAACTAACTTTAGTTTGAGATGAAACTGCTGCAGTATCATTATTCTTAACTGTTGGTACTGGCTCAAGCTCCTCTTTAACTTGTAGTGCATTCTCAGGTTTTTCTGGTTGAGTTACAACTTCTTTTTCTGTTTGTTCTAATGCTACTTTATCTTCTTCAGAATTTTTATTGTTATTTCTTCCAGCTGTTATAGCTGCAACTGTAGCAACAGCACATAGACAAACAAATAAAATTACATAGAAGCCTTCTTTTTTGAAAAATTGCTTCACTTTGTTAAGTTTATTGTTCATAAAAACACCTCCATCAGTATTGTGGACGTTTATTGGGAAATTAATACACTATAAGAAAATTTTTTTCTTATTTATCTCATTTTTTTTTATTTTTTTGCTAAAAACTAAAAAAATAGGGCAAAAGCCCTACTTCTTCCTAATTTTCATTGATATTTTTTATTTCAATACCTGTATAATAATGTTTTAAAATCTCTTCACAACTCTTGCCTTGACTAGCCATTACATTAGCTCCCCACTGACTCATACCTACTCCATGACCAAAGCCATTACAATTTATAACAACTTGATTATTTAAAAACTCTAAAGAGAAGTTAGCGGAATTCAATCCAAATAACTGTCTAAATTTAACCCCTGTTATAGTAACATTGCCAAGGGTTATTTCTTTCACTGACCCACCATCTGTATAATTATTTACTTTAATATGATCTTCTAGATTAGCTGGTGATAAATTTGCATTACTATAACTGCTATTAACCACTTGCGCAAATCTGTTTATGTCTATAGTTTCCGTACTTTTATATCTTGGTGCAATATCTTCACCTAAACTTTCAACGCTTCTAAGATAAGGTAGTGCTGTAGAAAATACATCTTCAACATTTTCAGTTTTCCCACTACTTGTAGAGAAATAATAAGCCCCCAATACTAATTCATTATTATATGTTAACACCTGTCCTCTAGTCTCATTCACCACATCTTCAACTAGTTTCCATTTATTTTCTCCACCTATACCTAATTGAGCTATTTTTACTTCTTTGGGTGTATATACCTGACAGTGAACAGTATCACACAAATCTGCTCCTCTTCCGTTGGCACACCCACTTGATATAGCTTTTGTATGAGCTAAGGTGTATGTCCTTGCTGCTATAGCTTGTGCCTTCAAAGCCTCTTTATTAAAGTTTAATGGCATCTCACTACATACTACTCCCTTAATATATTCTTCTAAAGGTACCTCTATAATTCTATTTTCCTTTGTCAAATAAACCTTTATTGTATCTACATCTATCTTAAAGGAATTGCCCTTATTTGATTTCTCACCTTTATTTTTAGATTGCATCACTTCTATAGCCTGTGATGAGTCATTTCCTTTTTTACCTATATTACCTCCTTCACCTAATATCAATTTATAGGATAATATTAGAAATCCTAGTAATACTGCTGAATAAATAGCCACCATCAATATTGGTTTAATAATAACTATAGCTTTATCATAATTAAAATTTATTTTAATCCTCCCATAGTACTTCACTTTTCTTCCTCCTAATAAATAAACTTCTCTCCTATACTAGATAGACTTAATTATATTTATTATTATATTTATGGTAATATGCTTATAATTTTGTAAATATAAAAATGCCCAGCCTTAAATTAAAAGCTGAGCTATATAAATTATAATTATATTCTAGTTATTTCTGCTCCTAGAGCATTAAGTTTATCCTCTATTGTTACATATCCTCTATCTATATGGTATATGTGATCTATTATAGTCTCACCCTTAGCACATAAACCTGCCAAAACCAGTCCTGCTCCTGCTCGAAGATCTGGTGCTACTACTTCAGCTCCTGTAAGCTCTTTAACACCTTCTATTGTGGCAATCCTTCCGTTAACATTAATATTAGCTCCCATCCTTCTTAACTCTGCCACCTGCATAAACCTATTTTCAAATATAGTTTCTGTAACACTGCTTCTTCCAGGTGTAATACTTAATAATGTCATCATTTGTGATTGCATATCTGTTGGAAATCCTGGATGAGGCATAGTCATAATATCTGTGGGTTTTAATTCTACATCTCCATCTACAACAATTTTACTTCCCAATACATCAATCTTAACACCCATTTCACGTAATTTAACTATCACTGACTTGAGATGTTCTTCATCCACACCTTCTAATGTAATTTTACTTTTTGTAATGGGTGCTGCTATTATAAATGTTCCTGCTTCAATCCTATCAAATATAGGTGTATATGAAACTCCTTCTAATCTTTTTACTCCTGTTATGCATATCTTACCACTTCCTGCACCTTGAATCTTAGCTCCCATTTTATTTAAAAAATTTGCTAAGTCTACTATCTCAGGTTCCTTAGCTGCATTCTCTATAAAAGTATCTCCTTTAGCAAGAGTTGCAGCCATCATCAAGTTCTCTGTGGCTCCCACAGATGGGAAGTCTAAATAAACTGTATTACCTTCTAATTGTTCTGCAACTACTTCAACATATCCGTGTTCCTCTTTAATTGTTGCTCCTAAAGCTTTTAGTCCCTTCAAATGCAAATCTATAGGTCTAGATCCTATTTTACATCCTCCAGGCAGAGAAATCTTTGCCTTTCCAAATCTAGCTACCATTGCACCTATAACTAGGAAAGATGCTCTCATTTTTCTTACTAAGTCATTATCTATACCTTCATATTTTAAGTTTTTTGTATTAATATCAATTTTATTATTATCTCTATCTATATTAACCTCTGCTGAAAGAGATCTTAATACCTCACATAGTACAAATACATCTTCTAGCATAGGTGATCCATTGATGGTTGATACACTATCTGTTAGTATAGTGGACACTAGTATTGGTAATACAGCATTCTTGGCCGAACTTATGTTTACACTCCCTTTTAATCTACGGTTTCCATTTATATAAAATTTACTCATGTTAATCCTCCATTTAAAATGCTATTTCTTAGTATGTTATCCTGATTACAGGTGTCCCCATTATTAAATAGCATCCTGAGGAATATCTAACTATAGCACAGTTAAAATCTATCTCCTCACCTAGTATTATTTCTTTATCGTATAAATTTGTATTGCTTATAATACTATATCCATTACTTATTTCTACTTCATCAATATTTTGTGCTTTATTTAAATATAATTGCTTTAAAATCACATCTCTTGTTTCATCTATTGTGCCGTTTAAGATTTTACTTTTTACATATAGTGAGTATTCCACCTTACTACTAATTGGGGATAAAATTTCTTTAATTTTCTTTTCTACAGTTTTTTCTTTATCAATATCTAAATTAGGTTTACAAATAGAAATTCTTAATACAATATCATATCCTTTACCATAATCAGCTATTGAAATCCTTCCATCATATTCTTCATGGTTATAATCTATTTTAAAACTTAAGTTCTTATTAACTTCTTGGTAAACTTGTCCCATAGCCTTTTCTATATTAGTTGTTATAGTTTCATATATATTTTCTTTACTTTCTTGACTATAAAACCTGCCCTCCACTACATATTCCTCAGTAGAAGCATTTACACTATTTAATATTCCACTAACCATATCCTCTTCACTCTTTCCATAAAAGGTTTTATCCCTTATAATTAATATGCTTAATGTGAACATCACCACAATTAATAACTTACTATATAACTTCATACATATCCCACCTTAATATAAGAATAAATCCACCTATATTAAATCATTAACCTTTTTACTTTTTTTATTCATAATTACATATAATGTAATCAGTTATATTTTTATTTATACTAATAATATATAGCAACTTTTAAAATGTGTTCATAAATAAATTACTTTTTAATATAATGTAGAAAATAAAAAGATAATTTATGAAATCACATAAATTATCTTTTTATTTCTATCTTTAAATTATAAATTAAAAGTCTTTTTCATCTAAGATTTCAAATAAATTATTCTGATTTATTAACCAATTACCCTGTTCCTCAGAAAGATATATATCCTTATCTATTTCATGTTTTTTTACAGTTTCCTCTTTATCATTCTTTATAATCCAATCAAAAGAAATATTGAACCGTCTCATATCATCGGATTTTTCTTTTTCTTTTATATTTAGATTCTCTACTTCTACAGTACACTTTTTAAGGTAGGGTTGTCTTAATCTATATGAAAAAATCAAACTCGCTTCGTAGTCATTATATCCTTCTTCGGTCATATATTCAGCAAATTCTTTTGTATCTCCAGATAACTTATCTCCAGGTACAGAACCTTTAGTTACATATTCATGATAAATCTCTATATCTTTTTCATCTACAATATAATGCTTCTCAATAAATCCTCTTATTGTATCTTCTGCCTTATCCTCTTTTGAATTACATCCTGTTAAAACTAATGCTGATATTGCTAAAAATGTGATAATGAAAATATTTAGTAATTTACTTTTCATAATATTCCTCCAAAAATATATTTAATTTCAAGCAAAATTTTAAATTATAACAAAGATATAAAATAATTTAATGAAAAAGTTTCATATCCTATAATAGATATTATATGAATACTACCACATCCCAAAATCAGTATATATGATTTCAAATCTATTATATCCATTTATGAGCCACTGTCCATTTTCTTTTGAAAGATACATATCTTTGTCTACTTTATGTTCCTTTACTATCTCCTCTTCATCATTCCTGATAATCCAGTCAAAAGAAACATTAAAACATCTCATATCCTTAGACTTTTCTTTTTCAGTTATTTTTAAATTTTCTATTTCTAAAGTACAATTTTTAGCATAAAGTTCTTTTAATCTATTGTAAAAATATCCATCTGTCCTATATACCTCAAATCCTTTTTCAGATAAATATTCAGCAAATTCTTTATCATCTTTTGTTAACTTATCTCCTATTCCATAACCATTTTTAACATATTCGTCATATGCTTTTACCTCTTCTTCATCTGCAACATAATGCTTCTCAATAAATCCTCTTATTGTGTCTTCTGCCTTATCCTCTTTTAAATTACATCCTGTTAAAGCTAATGTTGATATTACTAAAAATATGATAATAAAAATGTTTAGTAATTTAATCTTCATAATACCCCCTATATTTACTTAAATTTAAATACTTTCTTTGAATATATAAAAAAATACAATATCATATCTAAAAATAATGCTATATAATAACTTTTTTCTACTCTAAAAACATTGACTATCCCTTTAGAAGCCATAATCCATAACATACTGATGAAGATATTTAAGATATTTATAACAATAGCTTGAATCGTAAACTTAATAGTACGACTTGCAAAAATAAAATTCATAAAGGTCCATATAAAAAATATGATAGTTCCTATTATAAATACTATAAAACTAAATTTAGATATGGTTCTAATGTTATAATTTGATATATCTATAAGACCTATAATTTTTAGTCTCACAAGTAATTGAATAATTATATATATAAGCACACATACATAACTAGATTTAAGGATAAATAAATATTTAGTATTATTAAATATACCTGATATTCCTTCCTCAAAGTCAGAATTATTCCCTATATTATTCTTAGCTATTTCAAAAGCCTCTTCCTCTGATTTGCCTGATTCCACTAAGTCACTAACTTCAGTTATAATGTAACTTTTTAATTCTTCCTTTAATTCCTTAACTTCTAATGTATCTTCAAAAGCTGAACTAAAGAGCTTTCTTAAGTATCTATTTATTTTTCTCTTTACCTTAATACTTAAATTATTCACCATTAACTGCCCCCTCTAAACTTTAAAATAAGCTCTGTTATCTTATTAAAATCTCCATTCAATTTATTAAGTTGAACTTCACCTTCTTTTGTAATTAAATAATGCCTTCTTTTAATTCCATTATCGCCTTCTATTACCTTAGATGTGATAAATTTTTGTTTTTCTAATCGTTTTAAAGCTATATATAAAGTTCCTGTTTGAAGTTCAAAGTTATCCTCAGCAGCTATATTAACTAGTTTCATTATGTTATATCCATAAATATAATCATTACCTTTAATAATAGATAAAATTAAAATGTCTATAAACCCTTTTAATAACTCTTTATCTATTTCCAATAACACCCCTCCTTTTACTTAATATGTATAATAATATTATATGTAGTAATACTATATATAGCAATACTATTCTCAAAATATTTTTATTATTTTTAATTATAGTTAAATTTTATTCCAAGGTAATTTAAAGGGGGGCGTCGCAAAATAACTAATTAAGTTATGGAGCGATGCTCCTTTTGCTATCGCAAATAAAAATAACCGAAGGT
>NZ_DGRF01000095.1:0-36334 GCF_002390995.1 Clostridium sp. UBA4395 | reverse complement strand
ACGGAATTTAACTTTTTAATTTACCTCACCTTCAATTCTAATAAATCACTTTAGTATATTTTTTACTATATTATCATATTTTTCATTAAATAACAAGTTTAATATATTTATAGCGTTAACTTCTGTCAATTTATACATATTTATTTGTTTGCTTACAGAAATCAAATATTAAAATGGTTACCTTGAAAGTATATCAAAATAAACTTTTAATTAAATAAAAGATACTTGAAAAGTCTAAATCTTAACTTAAGTTTCTTATTTTAAATTATTTATACCTTTATAAGTAAATTTAAGTGAAACTTACTTTAATAGATAATTTATAAAAGAAACTTAAAGTGAATACGCCTTGACTTTTCTCATACGGAATCTATATACTTAAATTGTAAAATATATAAATTATTTTCAAAATATAATATTGCCAAATGAACGCAAATGAACTATTGATATAGCTTATTATATAGAAAGGAAGAAAATTATTATGAAAAAAGTGAGTCTAAGATTACTACCAATTTTCTTAATACTAGGTATATTATTAACTGGATGTAAGAAAGAGGAGCATTCAATTGAATTCTCTGATAAAAGTTTAGAACAATCACCTGAGAATAGAAAAATCATGCAAGAGTATTTAAAAGAAAACTATAGTTCTATAGATTTAGAAGATGAAAGTGAATTTAAAGATTTATCCATTATGGATTCAGATATAGAGGGAAAGGAAATCTTTTTTACTGCAGAACTTCATGGAACTAAAGCTAATGAACAATTAAATATGAAATTCTTAAAATATTTCAAAGAAAAAGCAGACTTTAAATATTATTTATGTGAACTTTCCTATAGCGATGCTTATTTTATAAATAAGTATTTAGATACTGGGGATATAAAAATATTAGAAGAGATATATAAGCCACTAAAAGGAACCTTTGCATGGAATAAAGATGGTTATAACCATTGGAAGAAGTTATATGAGTATAATAATACTCTACCTAAAGAGAGTAGAATAGAGGTTATAGGTGTGGATATAGAACATCAACCAATTAATGCCTATAAGTTTTTAGTAGATGTTTTATCAGAGACAGAAGCACCTGAAGAAATAAAAGCAGTAATAGATAAGATTAAAAGTACATTTAATGATTTAGATAAATTTGATGAAACTTCTGTTCAATGTTCAAAGGAATTGCAAGAGTATATAGAAAATAAGGAAGATATATATAGAAAGTATCTTGGAGAAAAATTCACTAGTTTTAACCTTGTAAATTTGAACGTATTAAATCAAATAGAAGCTTATAAGCATAAGGATGATCATGTTGATTGGGATAACACTAGAGATAAAATGATATATGAAAACTTTAAAATTCTTCAAAAGGAATTGCCTAAGGGAAAGTATTATGGACAATGGGGACTTAATCATACATTTCAAAGTAAAGAAAAAGATAAAATGTGGTTTGCTGCCTACCTAAATTCTGATGACTCAATATTTAAAGATAAGCTTTTGACAGTAATATATAACTATGATAATTGTGAGAAAATTGATATATCAGGGAATGGTAGATATTCCCCACATAAGTTCGCAGTTGTTTATCCACAAGTTAAGGAAACTAATAATTTATTAGAAGGCAATTTGAATATTTATAAATTAACGGGTAAGGATTCACCTTTTTCTGAAACACCAATGTATTATACTTATAATGGAGAAGAACTAGAAGCAAACATGTTAGATTTTTTTCAATATATCGTTTGTATAAGAGAATCTAAAGCAACAGAGCCAATTAATGATGAGTATAATTAACTAAAATAAGATATACTAGTAAAATATATAATCATATAAAGCTATAACATTTAAATAAATTCAGTTTATACCATTTACTTTTATAAAGAAAATAATATAAACACTAAGGAACTCCATAGAATAGCTTCTATGGAGTTCCTTAACTATTTTAAATTTAAATACAGATTGTTATCACCATATATTAAATTTAAGCATTCCCTTTCTTCTAACATCAATTACTCCCCTTTAAGACTCTTCTGCTCCCAAAGCTTATTATGAAAAGAATCACTGCAAGTACTATAAAAGCTACCCTTAATGAAGTTACTTGTCCTATAACCCCTAATAATGGAAATATCATAATCATGAATATACTGAAGCATATACTTTGAACAGATATTAAGGTTGCTCTTTGAGCTGATGGGATAAGCTTATTTATATAGTCAGAGCTAACAGGATATAGGATATTTATACTTACAGAAAACATAATAAATCCTATGATAGCAATTAAATTCTTACTGCTAATAAGAACTATAAGCCACACTCCTCCTAACATTGGAACTATATAAAGCATAGCTTTTTTTAATTTTCTTTCTACTTTATAAGCGAACTTTGCTCCTATGGCACAGCCTATACTTGATATTACATAGATTATTGCTATGAAACTTCTAGAGTATCCCATTTCACTAAAATACTGTTGAGTATAAAAATGAGTAGTTGTGCCGGTCATAAATATTAATTCAAAAAACATCATTATTAATATAATTTTTTTATTAGATTTCATCACTTCATAACAGCTTTTAAAATGACCTACTATAGTCACTCTTTCCTTTGCTTCTTCATGAAATTCTGGTTCTTTAAATCCAAAGGAAATTCCTAGTGCACATATACTTACAATGGCTGCTAATCCATAGCTATATGTAAAGGAGTAATCTGATAATATTCCTCCAACTAATACAGCTATTCCTTGAGCTACTTCAATTATAAAATTTAAATTTCCATTTATCTTTAGGTATTTTTCCTCTTCTCCTGTAACCTTTAAAGAGTCATAAACCAAGGCTTCTTCTGAGCCTGAATTTAAATTGTAAGATATGGCGGATATTACAAAGGCAATGGCGAACCCTAAAAAACTATTGCAAAACAGCATTAAGATTGCCCCAATTGCGGACATTATCCTTCCAAGTATTATAGTATTCTTTCTTCCAACAATATCAGCAATAGCTCCTGTAGGAACTTCACATATTAAACTGGTTATATGGTGAACTGATTCTAAAAGTCCTATTTCTATAAGAGACATGCCTTTATGGGCTAAATATAATACCCAAATGGCAGAACTTATATCTATGGAAGATAAAAACTTATACATATAATCAATTTTTATATTTTTCTTTATCCTATCTAAGTAATCTACGCTCTTTCCTTTATTAATTTTATTTATATCTAAACTTTCTTTTACGTTATTCATTGTAACTCCCCCTAATGATTTCTGTTAGTAAAGCTTCATAGAATCTAAGAACTCTGTTTATTAGCATAATAAAAGACTCTATTATTAAGAATTTAATCTTATAATAAAGTCTTGGAGTTACTTTTGAAGTTGAAGGACTATCATTCCTGCAAAATCATCTTAAAAAAAGATATAGTAACCCCTTAGTTTTCAATATTGCAGTTTTAGTCATAGAACTGCTGCTCATTGGGGTATATCCTTTTTTTATATTAAGATATCTCACAGTTGTTTCCTCCATTTTTTCTTATATAATTTATTATATCATATGGGTAATATTTTAGTATACACTATTATCCTATTTTTTATATAATTTAAATATTTACATAGATACTTCTTTCTCTTCTTTATAATTATCAATTCCATAGTTTCCCCAACAAGGAGTTTCAATTCCTATGTCTAGAGAGTTAAACTTTGCACCTTTCGTGCTATTATAATTATCTAAAGCTTTAAATACAATCTTACATCCTAATAATAATATAGGTACATTGGCATATACAACTAGTATGTTTACTAAGTCAGATATATACCATAGGTTCCCTAGTTCTAGTCCTGATAAAACTGTTAAACAACCAAAAGGTACAAATATAAAGGCACCTAAACTTCTTATGGTATTAATACATTTCTTACTTTTTGATATAAAGTTTCCTGATATCTCTGCAAATAGAATCATTCCAAGTAAGGTTGTAAATGCAAATAATCCATAGCATAAAGATATTATTATAGTAGCAATTGAGTCAAAGGCTGTACCTGGAATTAAGTATTGTACAGAGGTTAAATAAACTGTTAGCTTAGAACCTTTTATACTCTCCCAAGCCACTCCTGATTCAGCTGCCCAAAGGCTTGCCATAACTACAACTATTCCTGTCATTGTGGCAATTACCATAGTATCTAAAAATACTCCTAGAGCTTGTACTAATCCTTGTTCTACCGGATGATCAGTGTCTGAAGTAGCTGCGGCCATAGTTATAGTACCTTGTCCAGCTTCATTTGACATAAGACCTCTTTTTATTCCTTGAGCAAGTGCAACACCAAAGGCCCCACCAAAGATGGCTTGTGGTTTAAAGGCACCTGCAAATACTGCTGTAAAAAATACAGGTACTTTATCTAAGTTAAATATAATTATTACTAATGTTATTCCTACATAAATTATAGCCATTACAGGCACTAACTTATCTGTAACCTTGGTAACACCATTTATTCCTTTAAATACAGTAACTACAACTGAAGCTATTAATAATATAGTAATTGCATAGTATAGTAATGATTGTCTTTCATAAACTGTTCCTGTAATTGTTTCTACTACTGAACTTAAACTAGTTACAATATTAAAGGTTTGAGCTGGTATACAGAACATTGCATATACAATAAATAAAACAGCTAGTACTATTCCTATTGCTCTTTTATTGCCTAAAATCTTCATCCCATAAAAAGGTAGTCCTCCAACAAACTCATCATCCTTTTTCTCTTTAAAAATTTGAGCTAAAACTGCTTCTACAAAGGCTGTAGCCATTCCAAAGAAGGCAGAAACCCACATCCAAAATATAGCTCCTGGTCCTCCTACACTAATTGCTCCTGTAACTCCTACTATGTTACCAGGTCCTATTCTCATGGCTGAACTTAGTAGAAATGATGCTAAAGGGCTAATTCCCGCTTCATGAGATTTCTTCTCTACAAGTATTTTAATCCCTTTTTTAAACTTAGTACATTGAACAAAACCCAATTTAAATGTGAAATAAATACCTGATCCTACTAAAAGTAAGATGGCTAAAGAAAACTTTCCTATTATAGGAATGTTAGAATACCATTGAAAATTAGTTGGAAAATCCCATAAAAAGTCTGCCACTGGTACTATAAATTCAAATATTTTATTTATGGAGTTAAAAAATCCTTCCATTGTTATATCCCCCCGAAATTTTATAATGTGTAGTTATTATCTCATATCACCCATATTTAAACTAGAATTATTAAATTACATCCATGGAAATTAAATCCTCGTAGCTTTCACGTCTTACAATAATTCTTTCTTGTCCATCTTTTATCATCACTACAGCAGGCTTCGGAATTTTATTATAATTGCTAGCCATGGAGTAATTATATGCACCTGTACTCATAACTGAAAGAATATCTCCTCTTTCTATAGAATGAGGCACCATTAAATCCCATATTAGTATATCTCCTGATTCGCAGCATTTTCCAGCTATTGTAACTGTCTTATTTCTTTCATTATCCATTTTATTTGCTAAATATGCTTGATACTTTGCTGTATATAATGCGGTTCTTGGATTGTCTGGTAATCCTCCATCTATAGAGACATAGGTTCTTACTCCTGGAATATCCTTAATAGTTCCCACGGTGTAAAGAGTTATACCAGCTTCTCCAACCATCCATCTTCCTGGCTCAATAAAAATCTTAGGCATTTTAAGTCCATTTTCATAGGTTTTTTTCTTAATTGCTTCCATTATTGCATCAATAAAATAGCTTAGAGATTTTGGCTTATCGCTTTCTAAATATTTTATGCCAAAGCCTCCTCCAACATTTAATTCTTCTATTTCTATATCTAAATCACTTTTTAGCTTTTTCATCAATCTAATTGCATTTTCTATTGCTTTCAGATGGGATGAGTTATCAAATAATTGTGAGCCTACATGGAAATGAATCCCTCTGAAATTTATATTTCTTGATGTTGTTGCTATAGTTATAGCTTCCTTTATAATTTCATCATCTAATGGAATACCAAATTTAGAATCCTTTTGACCAGTACTTATATACTTATGAGTATTGCAATCTATATTTGGAGTTATTCTAAATAAGATATCTACAACTTTATTTGCTTCATTGGCAAGGTCATCAAGCACTTGTAATTCATCTAAACTATCAACCACTATTCTTCCTACACTATACTCTATGGCCATTTTTAATTCTGCTGTTGTCTTGTTATTACCATGAAACATTATGTCCTTTGGGTCAATGCCAGCTCTAATTGCTACAAAAAGTTCCCCTCCTGATACTACATCTATTCCCATGCCTTCATCCTTCATTATTTTACACATTTCTAAAGTCAAAAAGGCTTTACTTGCATAAAATGCCTTAGTATTGGGATACTTTTCTATGAAACTTTCCTTTAACTCTTTACACTTGTTTCTTATGCAATCCTCAGATATTACATATAAAGGTGTACCGTACTTTTGTGATAATTCCTGAACATTACATCCATAAAAATATAAGTTTCCTTCTTTAATGCTATTTTGTAACATATCTATTGCCTCCTACTAAATTTCTTACTTTATTAATAAAGCAATATCTATGCCACATTTTTAAAAGATATTTACTAAATTAATCCCTTTAAAATAGCCATTTTTTTATTAATCTTTAAATATAGTTTATATGTTTTTCCATATTTTCGAACTATTCTAAATATCATTTTCTAAAGCTTTGATTTTGCTCAATATATAAGAACTTAAAATAGTTCATTTTTGCGAACATCATTCCGCATTGACGGAATATTTATATTTAATTTTATCTATAATCATTTATATTGATATTATATTTTTTTAATTTATCATAAAAGCTGGTTTTTCCAACTTCTAAAATGTTTAAACAAGCTTTAATATTTCCTTTATAAGCTCTTAAACAGTTAATTATTATTTTCTTTTCTGCTTCTTCTAAACCAACTTTTAAACTTTCATTTATTTCTTTTGTTTCATTTTTTGTATTGTATACTAATATATCTTTAGAATAAATTACGTTAGAATCATTTAAACTTATTGTTCTCTCGAGAACATTTTCTAATTCCCTTATATTTCCTAACCAAGATAAGCACATTAACTTGTTCATTGCTTCTCTAGTCATAGTAATGGGTTCTTTTTTTAATTTCTTAGATAAATTTTTAATTAACTTGTCCACCAATATGGGTATATCTTCAATTCTATTTCTAAGAGGCTCAATGTATATAGGTATAATATTGATTCTATAATATAAATCTTCTCTAAATTCCTTTTCCTTTATTAATTGTTCAAGATTTTTATTTGTAGCACATATAATTCTGGTGTCTACCTTAATTTCTTCTATTCCTCCAATTCTATAAAAGGTTTTATTTTGTAAAAAATTAAGTAGTTTACCTTGAATCTTTAATGGCATTTCTCCTATTTCATCTAAAAATACAGTACCATTATTAGCCAATTCAAATAATCCTGGTTTACCTGACTTTCTTGAATTAGTAAATGATCCACCTTCATATCCAAAAAGCTCACTTTCCAAAAGACTTTCTGGTAAAGATGCACAATTTATGTGAAGAAACTTATTATTTTTCCTATTGCTGATATTATGAATTTCTTCTGCTAAAGTACTTTTTCCCGTTCCACTTTCCCCTAGTATTAATACCGTTGAATCTGTTTTTGATGATTTATAAGCTATTTTCTTAATATCATTTATATGGGTGCTTACCCCTTGAAACTTTTTGAAACATCTTGCTATATTTTCATCTTCTAATAATTTTTCTGTTTTTTTAAGATTCTTTAATAAAACGTTTCTTTCTTCTATTACCTCTTTCAATTCTGTTATGTCTTCAACTCTTAATATAGCCCCAATTTTATCTTCTTCTGAATATAACGGTATAATTGATGATAATGTAGCTATACCATTAATATTCATAAATTCATTTGTTACTATATTATCTTCTTTGGTAGCACACCTATAGAATTTATCCATTTCATTATTTCTTTCATGGACATTAAAAATGAAATCTCCAATAGGATTTATAGCCTGTGCATTCTTACCTTTTTCTCTAAAAACTCGCTCTTCTAATATGTATCTTAAACTTTCATTTCTAGCTGTATAGCCCTTACTTTGATAAAATACCAGTTCATTATTTCTAATTATCACCATATGACCAACAGCATATCTATAATTCATTCTATATATTATGTCATTTATATTTATTTCTAATGTTTTTTTACTATAATCTATACTTAGCTTATACTTTAATCCCCTATATACTCCATCAAGATATACTTCCCCACTTTGATCACTTATTTCTATAATTTTGTAATTCTCATTAACATGATTATTAGAACTTTTATATATACCAAAGGCTAAAATTGAATCTCCCTTTTTAAGGTTTTTATCATAGATACCGATCTTCTCAAAGGACTTATAATCTAGTTCCCCATCGTCCTCACCAACTTTATTATCTACAATAAAAACCAGATCATCTTTTTTAAGTTTATCTGACTTATGACTAATTTTTGTAGATTCAAATATTCCAAATATCTCCTTAGCCTTTTTATTGTAAGTTGTTATTATTCCCTCTGTATCAATAACAATAACTCCTTGTGAAATATTATCTAGTATTTCATTTAAAGCTTCACCCATAAGAACTTCCCCCATGTCTTACGCTATAAATAAACTCCAACCCAAATTTAAAAATGAGATTGGAGTTTATTTATTGTTTATTTATTAGTTAGATCTTTCTAATCCATGATTACACATTTGTTTTTTACATTTTCTATATGAAACAAGAACTATAACTTCAATAATTCTACATGCATACAGTCTTCTAGTTCTATGTTAAAACCTAATTTTTTAGCTTCTTCTATAACTTCTTCATTAAAAGAACCTGGTTGGAACCATACATTTTTGATTCCTTTTGCTTTTATTTTAGGAAGAGCTTCTAAAGTAATTTTAGGATTAACTATTACATTTATTCCATCTATTAATTCTGGTAACTCTTCTATAGATTTATATAACTTTATTCCATCTACAGAATCATATTTAGGATTTATTCCATAAACAGTGTATCCTCTATCCTCTAATTCTCTAAAAATTTTGTATCCAAATCTTGTAGTATCAGTGGTAGCCCCAAGTAAAGCCCAGCGTTTTAGGTTAAGCATTTTATTCATGTTTATCACTCCTAATCTTATTTTATATATATAGTTTGTTTATTTTTCACAGTTACTATTCTTTAATCCTATCATGTAGAATATATCTTTTCAATTCTAATAATGCAAAATAATTCATTGTGTATTTATACCCAATAAAAACTCTATTGATGCTAAGAAAATTGATTACTATATTAAAATTATATATGTAGAATATATATAGATATATGATAACCTATTTATCTATGATATTAGTAAATTATATAAATTTCATGTATAATATCATATATATAATAATTATAATATAGCATATTACATATAACTATATAGATAGTAATTTTTCAAATAACTATATAGATAGCAATTTTTAATAACTATCTATAGATAACTATTTTACCTTTAACTATCTGAATAGTTATTTGCTAAGAAGGAGATAATCATGAGCGGAACTTGTGAAATAAGTGCTGATATAATTGAAAAGGATTTAAAATACCTAGAACTTCTTTCTCATAATTTTCCTACAATATCAGATGCTTGTACTGAAATAATAAACTTAAAGGCAATATTAAATTTACCTAAAGGTACGGAGCACTTTTTGACGGATCTCCATGGTGAACATGAAGCTTTCCAACACGTACTTAAAAATGCTTCAGGTGTAATAAAAAGAAAAGTTAATGATATCTTTGGTAATACCCTTAGAGAATCTGAAAAAAAAGCTTTATGTACTCTTATATATTACCCTGAACAGTATATAGATATTGCCCTTGCTAAAGAAGATGACCCCGATGATTGGTATAAGATTACTCTTAATCAATTGATTCAGGTATGTAGAAATGTATCATCTAAATATACTCGTTCTAAGGTTAGAAAAGCTCTTCCTGCAGACTTTTCCTATATTATAGAGGAGCTACTTCATGAATCTGAAGCGAGACCAAATAAACAAGATTATTTTAATGGAATATTAGATACCATTATTTCCATTGGTAGAGCTAGCGATTTTATAACTGCAATTTGTAATGTTATTCAAAGGTTGACTATAGATTCTCTTCACATAGTAGGTGATATCTATGATAGAGGTCCTGGAGCTCACATAATTATGGATATTCTATGTAATTATCATTCCTATGATATTCAATGGGGAAACCATGATATACTTTGGATGGGTGCAGCAGCTGGAAATCATAGTTGCATATGTAATGTTATTAGAATTTGTACTAGATACGCTAATCTAGAAACCTTAGAGGATGGCTATGGTATAAACATTTTACCTCTAGCTCGTTTTGCTATGGATGTATACTGTAATGATCCATGTAAATCCTTTAAACCAAAGGTTACTAATGATTACTTTAAAGAAAAAGACTTAGAACTTATGGCTCAAATGCATAAGGCAATTTCTATTATACAGTTTAAATTAGAAGGTGAAATTATTAAAAGACACCCTGAATTTAATATGGATGATAGAAGACTTCTTGATAAAATTAATTATGAAAAAGGAACAATTGTTATAGGTGGTAAAGAATATGCATTAAATGATACTAACTTCCCTACTATAGATATTAATAATCCTTATAAATTGACAGATGAAGAAAAAGAATTAATGTCTAAGCTTCATAGTTCTTTCTTAAATAGTGAAAAACTTGAGAAACATGTTAGATGTCTTTACTCTAAGGGTAGTCTTTACTTAAAGAGCAATTCTAATCTTTTATATCATGCCTCCATTCCTTTAAATGAAGATGGCACTTTTAAGAATGTTAAGCTTGGAAACAAGGAATTCTGCGGTAAAGAATATTTAGATAGGGTAGATAGAATTACTAGAGAAGCATATTTTAATGAATGTGATAGCAAAAATGCTCATTATGCTTTAGATTATATGTGGTATTTATGGTGTGGCCCTGATTCACCTCTCTTTGGTAAGGATAAAATGGCTACTTTTGAAAGATATTTTATAAATGATAAGATTACTCATAAGGAAAATAAATGCCCTTACTTCAATCTTAGAGATAATGAAGAGGTTTGTAATAATATATTATTAGAATTTGGTCTTTCTCCTAAACATTCTCATATAATTAATGGACACGTACCTGTTAAAACTATTAAAGGTGAAAATCCTATAAAGGCTAATGGGAAACTTTTAGTTATAGATGGGGGATTTTCTAAGGCTTACCAACCTGAGACAGGCATTGCAGGCTATACTTTAATTTATAATTCCTATGGCCTTCAATTAGTTCAGCATGAGCCTTTTGAATCAACTCAAACAGCCATTGATGAGGGGAAAGATATCATATCTACCAACTTCATTTTAGAATTTAACTCTAGAAGGCTAAAGGTTAGAGATACTGATATAGGTACGGAGCTTATAAGTCAAATTCATTACCTTCAAATGCTTTTAAATGCCTATAGAAAAGGTATAATTAAGGAAAGAAAATAAATTAAACCAAGGGAGCTTTTTGAAATAAGCTCCCTTAAATATTTTTATAACCTTATCTTCCCAGAATCCATATTTAATAGCCTTTATTTCAAAAATAATTGATATTTGGTAAATTTTATTATATTATATAATTGCTTTAAATAAGAATTATCTAAATAAAACAATTTACAGATTTTAAAAACAAAGGGGAATTACACATGAAAAAATTTATAAAACCTAGTATTCTTTGCATCGTTATGTTATTAAGTCTTTCATCAATTTTTTTAGGATGCAGTAAAAAGACTATTCCTATTGATCAAACTGCAAAAGCTTTTTATGACTTAGTTATTTTACAAGATAGCGCCGAATTTGAAAAGCTTGGTGTGACAAATGATGAAATTAAATCTATGGCAGAAATTCAAAAAAAATCAATGAATGAAGCTACTAAAGCTGGTTTTGTACAAGCTGGTCTACCTATTACTGATGAACAGTTAGATCAAATATATAATGTTCAAATAGAAGCTTTAAGAAAATTAAAACCTACTATAGAGGTTGTTTCTAGTGATAAAGAAATATCTCAAGTTAAAATATCAACTACATATGTTAATATGGTTGAAGCAAGTACTAAAGCTGGTGATGACACTATTTCTGAAGTACAAAGCAAACAAATTTCTGATATGACTAAAGTATCAGAAATTTTCATCAAAAAAATAATTGAAAATATTAATGCATTAACTCCTTCAACTGATGTTAAATCAACTACTTTTGAATTTGAAAAAGTAAAAATGAACTTTGGTAAGAAAACTGAAGAAGTTTGGGTTCCAAAAGATTCCATTTCATTTGGTAATGATTTAGCTAATATGTGTATAGGAAATAATTAATAAATTTAAATAGAAAATTTTTGTTTAAAGTAGAAAGGCTATTGCATTTTGCAATAGTCTTTTTAGATTTTTGCTTTGGTATTATATCCTGTTAATCATATGTTAAAAAGGCATGAAACATTGATAACTCAAGCTTCACACCTATTTGAAATTTATCCGATGACTACCATCTCTAATACTCCCATCTTCTTCAAAGTGGGAGTTAAGAGCTGCTACGTCCCTGGATAACGATTTCTAAGCTTCATTGGGGGTAAAAACTCCCTCTGAAGCAAAGAACTCTGTTTATAATATTATAATTAGGGGATAATTATAAGTATTAACTTTATTATTCTACTACTAAAGTAGCTTGCATTGTTTGACCCTTTCTTACGAATTCTATAGGAATACTATCTCCATCACTGTAGGCTTCTTTTTCCTTGTTTAATTCTTCAACGGTCTTAACAGTTTTCTTACTTATTTTAGTAATTACATCTCCAGGTTGTAGTCCTCCCTTTTGTGCTATACTAAAATCTTCAATACTTTGAATATATATACCTACCGGTAAATTATATTGTTTTGATAAATCTTCAGTTATATTTCTAACTGCTATACCAAACTTTATTTTTTGTTTTACTAAGGTATCTAATTTTTCAGTGGCATCATTTATTGGAATTGCAAAACCTATTCCCTCTACTCCAGTAGAGCCTATCTTAGCTGTATTTATACCTATAACTTCACCTTGAGAATTTATTAATGGTCCTCCACTATTCCCTGGATTTATAGCAGTATCTGTTTGGATAAGGTTCATTTTCTCTCCACCTTCAGTTAAAGCTACGCCTCTATTAACAGCACTTATAATTCCTGTTGTTACAGAGCCTAGATATTCTTTTCCAAGAGGATTTCCTATGGCTATAACTTGTTCTCCTGCTTGAAGACTATCAGAATCTCCTAGTTCTACTTTACCTGGCATTTCAACATCATCAGTAATCTTAACAACTGCTAAATCTGCATCTTCCTGATAGTTTACAACCTTAGCACTTACTTCTTTACCTGTGCTAAAGATAACTTTAACTTGACTAGCATTTTTAACTACATGATAGTTTGTAAGTACATAACCATCATCTGAGAAAATAAATCCTGAGCCAATGCCTTCTTGCTCTCCCATATCAAATCCAAATACATTAGTTGAAACTGAAGTGGTTGATACACCAACTACAGCTGGAGAAACCTTTGCTACAACTTCTGGTATATTCATACTGCTTATAGGATTAATATTTGTTGTTGTTCCACTGTTATTTGTTTTTGTTTTAGCTTCCTTAATTGCTGATTGTATAGTGCTTCTCATAGCTCCATAAGTAACACCTGTACCAATTGCTCCTCCTAATATAGAACATATTAGAGCTATAGCTATATAAGATTTAGCTGAACCTTTACCTTTATTCTTTTTATCTTTATTCTTTTTTTCTTCTTCTTGCCATGATGAAGTATTAACTTCATTGAATTTTAAGTCATCATTTGTTGTATATTCTACATCTTGAATCACAGTGTAGTTTATATTGTCACTAGTATTATTGTCATTATTATCTTTATTAATACTGGTGTTTTCATTTAAGTTATTATTATTGTTTAATTCATTATTGTTTATATCTTTATCCATATTAAATCTTCCCCCTTATTAAAAGTTAAGTTGTTTACTATTCTTATCTATATATATTATTATCAACACTTATGTGTCAGTTAAGTGACTAAAATATGAATGAATTCTTAATTGTCCCTTAAATGATTAAAATTTTAAAATACCTATATGTAAATATAATATTCTAAAAAACTACTAAAGCCTTATAGCTTCAGTAGTTTCCTATGTGAACCCTAAATTAACTTAGAGGAAGAATAAATTCTTCCTCTAAGAAATATTAATATAATCTTTTCTTAGCATAATCTCCGTAATCATTACCATGGTCACTCATGTCTACTTCATCTATAATGGAGTCAAAATCAACTTCACTTTCGCTTTTTATATCTTCATTTAAATCATCAAAAGCAATTTCTTCACTAGTCTCCATATTGTAATTTCTTCGACTTCTTGTCTTTGCTGCTTCTATCTCAGCTTCTCTTACATTTTCCCAAACTGAATCAGACATAGGGGTTATGCTTCTAAAATCACCAAAATAGTTATGTGCATCTGGTGGATATATTGGTCTTGATTTATCATTACTCATATTATATCGCCCTCCTCAATCACTTTACTATAGTGTGTATTAAGGAGTTAATTTTTATGTATGAGTATTATAAATGTTAGAACTTTTTATTTTTCTGCATAAAGAGTTATTATCTTAACTATAGTTTCTACTGCCTTTTCCATAGAATCTACAGGAATGAACTCAAATTTTCCGTGGAAGTTATGTCCACCTGTAAATATGTTTGGTGTTGGAAGTCCCATGAAGGATAATCTTGCTCCATCAGTACCTCCTCTTATAGGAACTATAATCGGCTCGATATTAAGAGCTTTCATTGCTTCAACAGCTGTGTCTACTACATGAATTACAGGTTCTACTTTTTCTTTCATGTTGTAGTATTGATCTTTTACTGAAATTTCTATAGTACCTGCACCATATTTTTTATTAAGAAGGTCTACTATTTCTTTAATTAAAGTTTTCTTTTCTTCAAAGGTATTTCTAAAGAAATCTCTTATGATATAAGACATAGTAGTCTTTTCTACAGTTCCTACCATATCGCAAAGCATGAAGAAGCCTTCATATCCTTCTGTGTATTCTGGTCTTGCATTAACAGGTAATAATCCATTTAACTCCATAGCTATTTGCTGAGCATTTACCATTTTATTTTTAGCACTTCCTGGATGAACATTTCTTCCATTAATAACTATTTCAACACCAGCAGCATTGAAGTTCTCATATTCGATTTCTCCAACAGCTCCCCCATCTACAGTGTAAGCAAAGTCTGCTGCAAATTTTTCTACATCAAAGTGATCTGCACCTTCTCCAATTTCTTCATCTGGAGTAAATCCAACTTTAATAGTACCATGTTTTATATCTGGATTTGCAATTAAATATTCCATAGCAGTAACAATTTCTGATATACCAGCTTTGTCGTCTGCTCCTAATAAAGTAGTTCCATCTGTTGTGATAAGAGTTTTACCTATATAGTCATTTAATTCAGGAAAATCTACTGGAGATAAAACTGCATTTGCATTTAACTTAATATCTCCACCTTCATAATTCACCATTTGAGGCTTAACATCTTTACCTGAATAATCTGGAGCAGTATCCATATGAGATATGAACCCAATAGTTGGTATTTTTTTATCTGTATTAGCAGGCAATGTAGCCATTACGTAATTGTTTTCATCAATAGTAACATCACTCATTCCGATTCTTTTTAATTCTTCAAATAAAACTTCACCTAAAACTCTTTGGCTAGCAGTACTTGGAGTTGTTCCCGTAGAATCACTCGATTGTGTATCATACTTAGCATATCCTAAAAATCTTTCTATAACTTTTGACATAATATCGCCGCCTTTTTTAAATTTTATAAATATTTTATATTGTTTATCATATTTATTTTGTCCCATAACCCTAGTATATAAAACTCTAATTTTTTTTACAAGTTAATAAATTGTATATATCTACTATTTATCAATTTTATTTGTTATAATAATCATGAACAAGCTATGTCTATTCGATGCTAACATAATGTATTATATTGAATAATTTTAATTTAATACAATACATTCTAATTTATAAAAGACAAAATTTAGTTATAAGTAATTGGAGGGTAAGATGATATGTTAGATTTTAATAAAGCCTTAAGCTTTGAGGAGTATGTAGAAAAACAACATGCCAAATATGGAAATATCCAAGATAAAACCTATGCAGACACTGAACTTTCTAGTGATACTAAGGAACAAATAAAAAAACTAGATAAGGTTGTTCATGCTGCAATATTTACAGAAGGTTTTTGCCCTGATTGTATCGTAACTATTCCTTTCGTACAAAAACTTTCAGAAGAAAACCAAAACTTAAAGGTTCATTTATTTCCTAGAACAGGCTATGAAGGTTTTCTTGAAGAAGCAGTAGGCTGCAAAAGTATTCCTGCAGTAATCACTTTTACTGAAGAAATGGATCCTAAGGGTGCCTATGTAGAAATGCCTAAGGAGTTATTTAAAAAACTTCCTGTAATCTCTAATGATGAGAGAAAAGTTCTTGTTGCAGAATATAGATCCGGAAAATACAATAATTTAATAGAAAAAGACCTTTTAGATATAATACTTTAATTTTGTGATACATTTTAAAACTCATTCCTATATTTATTCATATATGGATGAGTTTTTTGTATTAATATTATATATGTTAATTATTAATGGGGTGATATTATGGGTTATAAAACAGAAATAATAACAAAGGATAAAATAAAAACTTCTAATTGGAGTGGGGGAACTACTAATGAAATATATATTTATCCTAAAGACTCTAATTACAAAGATTTAAACTTTAAATGGAGAATTAGTTCTGCCACTGTAGAGTTAGAACACTCCACCTTCACTAACCTTCCAAAAGTTTATAGATATATAACAACCTTGGAGGGTTCCATGGATATTTGTCACAATAAAGGTCCTCTAGTTCACTTAGAACCTTTTGAAGTTCATGGATTTTCTGGAGATGTAAACACTGAAAGCTTTGGTACTGTTACAGACTTTAATTTAATGATAGGACCTGGATGTGATGGGGTAATGAATGCACTAACTTTAAGTGAAGGTTCTTTACTAAAGCTGAATTTAAACAAAAGGAAAAACAGATACTTTTATCATAATTATATATTTTTCTCACCTAATTCAGACCTAACCCTTACAATAGATGGGAACAATATATCTCTACCTAAAAATCACACCTTAATCATAGAAAGTTGTGAAAAAGATAGCCTTTCTTCTATAGAAATTGCCTCCTCACAACCTTGCAATATCATTAGTATAGAAGCAGGCTTTTAAAAGTTATTTATTCAAATCTATGGCTCTGTTGAAAATTACAGTGATAAAATATAAATCTAATTTTTATAAAATATGGAGCATGTACTTTAATATAGGTACATGTTCCATATTTTTAGTCTCTACAGACTTGCTACTCCCATTTCTCTTGCTATTCTCATAACTTCCTCTGCTACTTTGCCTGATACTCTCTTGTCTAAGGCATTTGGGATTATGTTTTCTTCATTTAATTCTTCTTCTGGAATTAGGTTTGCTAAAGCTCTTGCTGCAGCTAACTTCATTTCATCGTTTATTTCTGTTGCTCTAACTGTAAGAGCTCCCTTAAATATACCTGGGAATACTAGAACATTATTAATTTGATTCGCAAAATCTGAACGGCCTGTTGCTATTACTCTAGCCCCTCCTAATTTAGCTTCATCTGGCATTATTTCTGGAGTTGGATTAGCCATGGCAAAAATAATTGCATCTGAATTCATAGTCTTTACATCTTCTGAATTTATCATGTTAGGCCCAGATACTCCTATGAACACATCAGCTCCTACTAAAACTTCTTTTAATGAACCCGATTCTTTATTTTTATTAGTAACCTTTGCTATTTCCTCATGAGATTCAAATAAGCAGTTGCCTCCATCATAAATAGCACCCTTCTTATCACACATGATAATATTTTCTGCTCCCGCCTTTAAAAGCAATTTACAGATAGCAATTCCAGCAGAACCAGCGCCATTTATTATTATTTTAACATCTTTAATATTCTTCTTAGTTAACTTTAATGCATTATATAAACCTGATAATACAACTACTGCAGTTCCATGTTGGTCATCATGGAATACAGGAATATTTAATTCTCTTTTTAAAGTTTCTTCTATATAAAAACATTCAGGAGCCTTTATATCTTCAAGGTTTATTCCTCCGAATACAGGACATATTAATTTTACAGTTTTTATTACTTCTTCTGGATCTTCACTGTCAATACATATTGGAAAAGCATCTACCCCAGCAAATTCCTTAAATAATAATGCCTTTCCTTCCATTACTGGAATTGAGGCTTCTGCTCCTATATTTCCAAGTCCTAATACTGCCGTTCCATTTGAGACTATAGCTACAGTATTAGATTTTATTGTATAATCATAAACCTTGTCTTTATCCTTAGATATTTCAATACAAGGCTCTGCAACTCCAGGAGTATAAGCTATAGATAAATCCTCTCTTGTATTAACAGGAATTTTACTTATAACCTCTAGTTTTCCCTTCTTCTCCTTGTGCATTTTTAAAGATTGTTCACCATATGACATAATTAAATCCTCCTAATTAAAATAATCTATTTTTTTGAAGATGCCTTATTTAAGTAATCACAATAAGGTGCTATAGGACATTCATGACACTTTGGCTTTCTAGCATTACATATTTTTCTTCCATGCCAAATAATATAATGATGTGCATCACTCCACATGTTCTTTGGTATGTACTTCATAAGTTTTTCTTCAACAATTTCTACATTATCTCCAGGTGCAAAACCTGTTCTATTAGAAATTCTAAACACATGGGTATCTACAGCTATAGCAGGCACTCCAAAAGCATTAGATAAAACCACATTAGCCGTTTTCCTACCTACTCCTGGAAGGGCTATAAGTTCTTCCATAGTTCTTGGAACTTGACCATTATGTTTTTCTACTATGGATTTACATGCCCCTAATATATTTTTACTTTTATTTTTATAGAATCCACAACTATGAATCTTTTTACCTAATTCTTCTTCACTTAAAGTTAGTATAGTCTGCGGAGTATTATACTCCTTATATAATTCCTTTGTAACTATGTTAACCCGCTCATCTGTACATTGAGCAGAAAGTATGGTTGATACTAAAAGTTCAAAGGGTGTTCTAAAATCTAACCCACAGGCAGCTCCTCTATAAGTCTCTTCTAATATTTCTAAAATTTTCTTTCGTTTTTCTTTATTCATAAAATCACCTCAATAAATTTCAATGATTGTAGTATTCCTAGTTAGTTCACTTCTATTATATCAGATTTTTATTATTTTACTTAATAAATAAGGGTTTAATTAGTATGTATTTATTTATAAAAGAATAATATTATTTTATAAACAAATACTATAAAAAACTTAATACAATAAGGAGGATTATTAAATGGATAATGCAATGTTTTGTTATCAATGTGAACAAACTGTAGGGGGAAAGGGATGTACTAAGTTAGGTGTTTGCGGTAAAACCCCTGAAATATCAAATTTACAAGACTTATTAATTTATCAGTTAAAAGGAATCAGTTGTTATGCTAAAGATTTACTTGATAATGAGCAAGTTATAGATAAATCAGTGGTTAGTTTTGTAGAAAATGCTCTATTTACAACTTTAACTAATGTTAACTTTGATGCAGCAAGTCATTTGAATATGCTTAAAGAATCACAAAAAATTAAAGAAACCCTAAGAAGTAAGGCATCTACCGATAAGGCGTATCCTGATCAAGCAACCTATAATTTAAGCAAAACTAAAGAAGAAATGCTTAAGGATGCCGTTAAAGCTGGAATTATGTATGATGGAGATTTAGATGCTGATATACGTTCTTTAAGACAAACTATTGTTTATGGTCTAAAGGGAGTAAGTGCCTATGGACACCAAGCTAGATTTTTAGGTTACTATGATGACCAAGTTGATAACTTCTATTTTCTAGGATTAGAATGTACAACTAATGATAACTTATCTGTTGAAGAGTTAATTAGAATGACTATGAGAACTGGTGATATGAGTGTAGCTGTCATGAAAAAACTTGATGAAGCTAATACTGAAAGTTATAAAAATCCAACTCCTCATCTAGTTAATGTAAAAGTAGAAAAAGGACCTTTTATAATTGTTTCTGGTCACGATTTAAAAGATTTAGAGATGCTATTAAAACAAACTGAAGGTATGGGAATAAATATATATACCCATGGTGAAATGCTTCCTGCTCATGGTTATCCTGAACTTAAAAAATACCCTCATCTAGTAGGAAACTATGGTAGTGCATGGCAAAACCAACAAACAGAATTTGATAACATTCCGGGCTGTATACTCATGACTACTAACTGTCTTATGAGACCTAGAGAAACCTATAAGGATAGAATATTTACAACTAACGTAGTTGGATGGGATGGAGTTAGACATGTTACTCTTAAAGAAGATGGAACAAAGGACTTCTCTGAAATCATAAATAAAGCTTTAGAATTAGGTGGATTTACTGCTTCTGAAGACAGAAAAGAAATTCTTGTAGGCTTCGGTCATAAAGCTACCTTAAGTAATGCCGGCAAAATTGTTGATGCAGTTAAAAATGGTGAAGTGCGCCACTTCTTCTTAATAGGTGGTTGTGACGGTGCAAGACCTGGAAGAAACTACTACACAGATTTTGCAAAAATGGTTCCTGAGGACTGTATTATCCTTACTTTGGCTTGTGGAAAATATAGATTTAACAAACTTAAATTTGGTGAAGTAGCTGGATTACCAAGACTTCTTGATGTAGGTCAATGTAATGATGCTTATTCTGCAGTAAGAATTGCTACTGCTTTAGCGGATGCCTTTGAAACTGATGTGAATGGATTACCATTATCCATTGTACTATCTTGGTATGAGCAAAAGGCTGTAGCTGATTTACTAGCTTTATTGTCCTTAGGAGTTAAGAATATATTCCTAGGACCTTCTCTTCCTGCATTTATAAGTCCAAATGTACTTCAATACTTAGTGGACACCTTCCAATTAACTCCTATAAGTACACCAGAAGAGGACTTAAAAACTTGTCTTAAACAAAGAGTTAACTAATATATTAAATGGTAGCCCAAATAGGACTACCATTTATTTTTATATAGTTCACAAAAACTTACCCTTGTGCAATCAGCTTGTCTTTTTCAAGAATGTGACTTACTAACCACTGATTTACGAATTCTAATAAATCAAGAATATATTTATGTTGATTCTCATCAATTTTATTTAAATCTATTTCCTCTAATTTTTTTATAAAGTTATCATGATCTATTTTTTGAGTAAACATTTTTTTATAATTTATACTCTCCATATAGGCTTCTTCATCTCTAAAGTGAAGAGCAGCATACCCTTTTAATTCTTCAATTAAATTTACTATTCTATCATATTTATCAATAATGAACTCATTATTTAATAACTCATAAATTTTATCAGCTATTTCAAAAAGCATTTTATGTTCATTATCAATAATCTCTATTCCTGTTTTAAATTCTTCCTTCATTTCGTACATTTAAATCACCCTCCAACTTTTCTCAATAGTACTAGTTAAATACGTTCAACATGAATTTTTTGAACTATTTCACTCTAGGACTACATAATACCATATAAGTAAATATTCTTCTATAACTTCAAGTAATAAAATGGTGTATAATCCCATAACTTAAACTTTTATTACTTATTATTTATTTGCATTATTATCTTATCTTGAGCCTGAAGTATTTCATCCAATTGAACACTTCCTAATTTTCTTCTCGCCTCTACAAAATCAATATCTGGAAATATATTTTGAATATAATAAATAACTCTTGGTGAAGCTCCTAATATAGCCTTACATAGAGTATCCATATCTAATTTACACAGAACTGTTTTCACTCTTTCCCTATCTATACTAATAATATCCTCAAAACTAAATAGTTTCATAGATATTTTGTTAAATAAATATATGTCATTTTCTTGTATTGTCATCATTAATCTAGATTTTTCAACATCTTCAAGATTCCTTAGTAATTCTATTATCTGTTCTTCAACACTTAAGAGTTCTTTGTATGTTTTTTCTAGATAGTAGGATATTTCCTTCCAAAGTTCTTCTGTTACTTGTCCATTCCTAATAATTTCTTCATAATATTTGGTCCTTAGTTCTACTGATAGCAATGACACAAAAAAAGTTAAATTCATAATAATTCCCCCATAAACCCCATTGGCATAAATAAATTTATAACTATATAATCGTACCACTTTCCTAAAAATGAAATAATAACCTGTATTTCTTTCAAATAATTAACAATTATTACTGAACTACTTTGTGTGTACAGACAAAAACCTATAATAGGAAATAAATTTAGTTCTCTTTTAAATATTAAATAAAAATATGTCATAGTAGTTACATGATGACCTTCATTCCTTTACAAATTTAAGTATTTTCATTACCATAACTCTTTTAAATTCAGCAAGGTCAAGTAGATTAGTTCTTGTTAAATGAGGTATAATATATTTAAAAAATATAGGAGGCAATATGTTTTGGCACATTACGGGAATCTTCAAAAAATAAGGTATGGTAAAAGAAAATATGGTATAACACCTCATATTCCTGGAGGTTTTATAACTCCAGAAAACCTTGAAAAAATAGCTAAGGTAGCTAAGAAGTATAATGGAGTTATAAAAATAACATCTGGACAAAGAATCTTAATAACTAATTTAGAGGAAAATGATCTACCTCAAATATGGGATGAACTACATATGGAACCCGCTGTTAAAACTCAAAATTCCGTTAAAAATGTAGAGATGTGTCCAGCAGGATATTGTAAAAGATCAAAATTTAATACAATTGGTATAGGTATGAAATTATCTAAAAAATATCAATGGATGGATATGCCTTGTAGAACTAAAATAGGTGTAGCAGGATGCAGAAATGCTTGTGGAAGTGTTTATAGTAAAGATGTTGGTGTTATAGCAGATATTAATGGTAAACTCATGGTAACAGCGGGTGGTTCAGCTGGATATAACCCTAGGATTGCAAATATTATAGCTAATGATTTATCAGAAGAGGACACTTTAAAATTAATAGATGCTATATTTGATTTTTATAAAGAAAATGCCCATGATGGAGAAAAATTAAGTTTTTTTATTGAAAGAATTTCAATAGAGAACTTTAAGAAAGAAGTTCTAAGTAGGTTTTAGAAATTTTTTATGATTTTAGTAAATGATGAAGAAAAGATTAACCATGTATTATAAATAAGCTAATTAAAGGCAAATAACAGGAGTTTTTATTAACTCCTGTTATTTGCCTTTATTATTTTTTCACTTCTTCTAGTTTACCCATAAATAGTATGGTTCCACTTTCTTCATCTTCTATAATAAATACAAAAGGTCTATCAGCTATAAACTCTTTAGGATCATCAATTATTGGCATTGCAGTTTCCCTAACTTCAACTAGAGTAGCTGCAGCTGCTTCACTTCCCTTTTCATTTACTTCTATCTTTCCTTGATGTAAAACGCTACTAACACAACTCTCTTCTCTTATTCCACTAAGATTAGCTCTATCACTAAAAATATCCTTCATTCCTAGGGCCACTAGAGGTCCTTTTAATTCTTTAGTTCCATATTCCATTTCAAACTTCGGAAAGCTTACATTAACAGCTTCCTGCTCTTTTCCAATGGATTTTTTTATAGAATTCCACTTATTCACATCTAAATTATTTATAAAATTATCTATATTTAAACCTTCCTTTGGTAGTACTGCATACATAGATACTTTTCCACTATCATAAGGCATTTTTATAGCTTTAAAATCATCCTTTTCTCCATAAAAGGTTTTATCATCAGCCGCAACCTTCCTCATAAAGTCTATCTCTATTTTATCTCCCTTTGAATTTGTAAACTCACCTATAGTATTATTGTTTGTATCAAATGGTTCTTGCCATTGCCCCTTGAAATATATAGCATTAATTAAATACATAATAACATCACCATCAATAGGACCTTTTAGCATATCTTTAATCATGTTATTAGTAGATTTTTCAATCCAATTATTAATTTTATCCACAGATGAGGATTTAGAGAAGTCCAAGTTATCCACTTTTGCACCAAAGATATCCTTATTAATGTTTATAAATTCTTTATTTATATTCTGACCTTCTCTTATCCATATAGAGTTACTTAGATTTAGCTTTACATTTTCATCTATATTCTCCAAGTAACTATGAAGAATTTTGTAACTATTATTTATCTTATCATCATTCATTCCTTCATAGCCTAGTACCTTATTCATCTCTGCTTTTGTATTCTCTTTAGCTCCATTATAGGTCATAGTAAGTGCCATGGAAATGCTCAAAGGAGATATAAACACATTCTTATTATTTTCATCCTTTGAGATTTCTTTGAATATATTGAATGCAAATTTATTATTGCCCTCAACCACTTCTTTATCCACCTCTTTAGCTGAAATCTCTTCCTTATTTTTACTAGAAAATTTCTCACATCCAATTAAAGAAGTAGCTACTATAGCTATAAGCATTAAAGAAATTATCTTTTTTAATTTCATAACATCACCTCTAAATTTAGTTTCACTTTATATACGTTGTTAAAGTGTTATAGTGCTATTTTTTATATTATTATAAATCTAATAATTAATTGATTAAATTATTTTCTATTGTATAATGGACATGTAATGCCTTAATAATTACCTATATCTTGAAAGCATTTTACTAAATTTAAATATTGGTATTACTAAATTATGATATAAAAAAATGTTAATGTAGAATAAAAATATTGAATTAATAAAGTGAGGTTTATATGACTAAGGATTTAACTAAAGGAAATGAAACCAAAGCTATAATAAGCTTTGCCATTCCCCTTATTATAGGAAATATATTTCAGCAATTATATAATATAGCCGACTCCATAATCGTTGGTAAATATATAGGTGCATCTGCTTTAGCGTCAGTTGGATCTTCTTTTACTATTATAGTATTTTTAACATCTATTATTCTGGGACTTTGTATGGGCGCATCCGTTGTATTTTCTCAATGCTTCGGAGCTAAAGATAATGCTAAATTAAAAAGTAGTATTTTTACTGCCTTTATCTTTATCGGCTTAATAACTATCATAATTAATTTATGTGCTATTTTTTTTACTGATAATATCTTAATTTTTATGAATACCCCACAGAGTTTATTTAATGATGTTAAACAGTATATAATTATAATCTTTTATGGTATAAGCTTTACCTTTATCTATAATTATTTTTGCTGTTTACTTCGTTCTGTTGGAAATTCCTTTATACCTCTTGTATTCTTAATAATAGCAGCCATAATTAATATAGTTCTTGATATTGTTTTTATAACTGTGTTTAATCTTGGTATTGCAGGGGCAGCTTATGCTACCATAATAGCTCAAGGCATATCTGGAATTTCAACAGCCATATATTGTTTTATCAAACTACCTGAAATCAGATTTAAAAAATGCGACCTTAAAATAGATATAAAGATTTTAAAGTTAGTAGCAAATTATAGCCTTCTAACAAGTATCCAACAATCTATAATGAATTTCGGGATTTTATTAATTCAAGGCCTAGTAAACTCCTTTGGAGTATCAATAATGGCAGCATTTGCAGCAGCTGTTAAAATAGATTCCTTTGCTTATATGCCTGTTCAAGATTTTGGTAATGCTTTTTCCACCTATATTGCCCAAAATAAAGGTGCCGGTGAAGCTTTAAGAATAAAAAAAGGAGTAAAATCTTCATTCAAGATTATTACCTTATTTTGCATTATAATATCAGCAATTGTAGTAATATTTTCAAAACAATTAATGACTATATTTATATCTCCATCAGAAGTTGAAATTATAGCTTACGGCTCTCAATATCTATGTATAGTAAGTGTATTTTACTTTCTCATTGGATATCTTTTCATGTTATATGGTTTTTATAGAGGTATAGGTTCCACTAATATATCTATTTTTCTTACTATTATATCCTTAGGACTTCGTGTCGGAATTTCCTATTGGCTAGCTCCTACCTTTGGTATAACTGCAATTTGGTGGTCTATTCCTATGGGTTGGTTCATTGCAGATATAATTGGTATATCCTTTATAAAAAGGTTTATAAGGAATATAAATAAATAATAAAAACCTCTTACAGATTACTCCTTTAAGTATCTATAAGAGGTTTTTATATAATATTTTAAATTTATAAACTAACAGTAGTTTCTTTTTCCGTAGATATATTTACTTTATTGGCTGCTTTAAATATTATAAGTCCAAAAATAAACATTACCACAATTCCTGCTACCCCAGCCTTAGAGCTTCCTGTTATATGGGTTGCTATACTCATGAGCATAGTTCCCATGAAAGCAGCCCCTTTACCAAATATATCATATAGTCCAAAGTATTCACTGGATTTCTCCTTAGGAATAATTTTTGAGAAATAAGATCTTGATAGTGCTTGAATTGCCCCTTGAAATACTGCAACACATACAGCAAGAATCCAGAATTCCCATGCTTTATCTAGCTGTAATGCAAATATGGTTATTGCTATATAACCCATAATTGAAGTTGCTATTAACTTATCACTTTTAAACTTTTTAGATAATCTTCCAAATAAAATAGCACAAGGAAAGGCAACTACTTGAGTTAAAAGTAATGCTAATAGTAAATTACTATCTGTAATCCCAACATCTTTTCCATAGGATGTGGACATGCTTATAATCGTATGAACTCCATCGATATAGAAGAAAAATGCAAGGAGGAATAAGAAAATCTTCTTGTTTTTTCTAATGTTTAAAAGAACCTTACCTAGCCTCTTAAAACTTTCTGCCACTGGCTTATTTCCTTTTTCAACATAATACTTTTGTTTATAGTTCTTTAGTAGAGGCATTGTTATTAGTAACCACCATAGGGCAGTTAATATAAAGGCTGTCCCCGTTGCCATTGCAGTTGTAAGTCCAATTTTATCTGCAAAAAGTACAAGGAGTAAACTTACTGTAAAAGGAATGCAACTTCCGATATACCCCCAAGCATATCCATGAGATGATATCTCATCCATTCTATCATCAGTAGTTATGTCATTGAGCATGGCATCATAAAAAATAAGACTTCCTGAAAACCCAACCTTCCCTATGACAAATATAGCTAGAAATACAATCCATGGTACTGGAAGAGCTAAAGCTGCACAACCTAACACTCCAAACATCATGAATAATGAAAATAGTGGTTTTTTATAACCCTTAGTGTCCGCTACGGTTCCAAGTATAGGTCCAAGTATTGCTACAATAATTGTAGATAAGGATACAGCATAACCCCAGTAAGCTGTTGAATCTGCTGGTGAAATTCCTGATAAACTTGCAACATTTTTAAAGTAAATAGGAATTATAGTAGACACCAACATGGTGAAAGCTGAGTTTCCTACATCATATAGAATCCACTGCTTTTCTAACTTAGTAAATTTACTCATTTTACCCCTCCTATAGAAAATTTCTATTGAAGAATTCCCCTAAGTTGTCATTATTTTTTATAGCACTATAGTACTCTTCAACTCTATGTACTGCCTCATCTATAGCCTCTTCATATAGGTTTAAAAGCTTTTTATTTATTTCTATACACTTTATATTTGGCTCTACATTAATTATCATACGACTAAAGCCTTCTCCACCTTTAATTAAACCTAATAAGCCTTTTATAATCTTTCTTTTCAAATTGTTTTCACATAATAGTAGTTTATTATAAAACCTTACAGACTTAAGGCATTTATATATTTCTTTTCCACTAACATTATCATAAATGCTAGCAATATGTGCTGCTATAACTTTATTAGGAATAATATGAGCTCCTGCACTATGCCTTTGTGGACTTAAATTATTTCTCCTCATTAATGCTCCATCTAACTCTGCTTCTATTTCAGCATGATATATATTACTTTCCTTCATAGCTTCTGCAATGAAAGGATGACAACTACTATCAAGGACAAAGTGGCATACAAATCCTAAAATATAAGAGAGACAAATCTCATCCTTACTTTCTTTAATATACTTTTTCGACCTTTCTAAAAATCCATAGGCCTTTTCATCATGTAATCTATGTCCATACTTAATTATTTCATTCTTAAATAAGGGCTTATAATAAAAAAGTATATCTGGACCATTAAGCCCTATATAATATGCTTCTTTATTTTGGGTTATAATATCTTTTATCCCATGGGGCAGTTTTTCTAAGACAGTATGTCCAAAACTATAGTGAGTATAACTTGCAGGCATATAAATCCACCTTTCAAATTTCATAAATATTCTGACTTTTATTATAATTATATATTTTTTATGTTTTCAGTGAGTTATATTAAGGTAAAATCCTTGTAAATCCTTATACTATTAATATTCCTAATTTAATTATAAAAGCACCAACTAATTAAAGCTAGTGCTTTTATAATTTATTCCACTATGAACTGCCAATTACCCTCTTGATGAACTAAAATATTATTTACATCTATATATATTTTTCTTAAAAATCTTTCTGTAATACTTAAATCTTCATTATCTAGGTATACCTCACCTTGCTGATTTTCCATATCACCCATGGCACCACCAGTTCTAAAATTTTCTCTTACCATAAATATTGTTCTACTTTCATCATAATTATTACTAAAATCAAAGTGTATAGTATACTCTCCACCTTTATTTGTGATAGAAGCAGCTTTAATACTATCTTGAAGCCCTTTAAGTTTAAAGTCTTCATTTATTTCAGAAGTTTCACCCTTCTTAGGAATTTTTATAGCTAATTTACCTCCTTCTTTTAAAACATAATTTATATCTATATCCTTTATTTTTATATCTAATTTGCCTTTGTAAGGATCTAATATTTTAAAAGCTCTCCCAGTTCCATCATTAGCATTTTCTATAGATAGTAAAGTACCTTCTTCATCTCTAACTTCAACTTTTCCAATGGCATCTAAACTAATGGTGTAATCTTCACGCTGTTTATAATCTATATTGCTCCATATTTTAAAGTATCTTTCTCCTTCTTCATAATAACTAGTTGCCCCTAAAAGAACCTCTTTATCTATGGCATTTCCACCAATTTCATCATAACCATTTTTAAAATCTACCTTTTTTAAATTAAACTCACCTATATCTTTATCCTTATAGTGCAACTTAAAATCTGTTATTAAACCCTCACCCTGCTGAAAAGTAAATCCTGCATATCCTCCACTTGCAAAGCTAGTTAATCCTACATTATACATATTTTCATCGCTAGTCTTTAATTTTAAGTTGTTTATTATTTCTCTTTGATCCCCTATGCCTTCAGCTTCTGCATCCTGGTTAAACCACATTTCAACATATATATTCTCACCATCATTTGCAATACTTTTTACCAATGCAGAACTATCATCAATATTAATTCTTACTGGTTCTTCTAGCATATATAGCTCTTTATCTGCTTGCTGTTTTATAATGCCTTGGGAAGGAGTAAATATTAGTTTTTCAGCTATCTGCGCAATGACTTCCTTGCCTAAAGGTGACATGCCTATTAATAGGGCTAATATAGCAACCACTGCAGCCACTTTATACTTCTTCATAGACTTTTGCATTTTCCCGTTTTTCTCCTTCAAGGATTTCTTCAATCTCTGTTTTTCAACTTCATCCATAGGAATTTCTTCAAACTCACTTATATCAAAATCAATCTCATTAAATTTATCATATATATCCTTATTATCCATAACTATACCCCCTCCCTAGCTTCCTTATAGTACTCTCTTCTTATCTTTTCTCTGCCTCTACTAATTCTAGTATTTATATTACTTACAGAAAGCTTTAATGTTTCACTAATGCTTTTACTCTTCTCTCCAAGTAAAAATTTCATTATAAAAATAGTTTTATCTGGTTCCTCCATACTTTCTATAATACTTACTAACCTACTATTTTCTATATCATCAAGATAATGATCTTCTGCACTTTTACCATCAGTGATGGCTTCATCCATAAGCTGGTTATTTTCTTTTTTACCATACTTTCTGTAGTAATCAATTGCTTTAAATTTTGTGATAGCCCCTATCCAACTTTTAAACTTAGAACTATCCCCAGTAAACTTATACCCATTAACCCAAATTGCCATAAATACATCTGACATACATTCCTCAATTAACCCTTTATCCTCTACAGAACATAAGGTTTTAGATATAATTCCTTTTACTAAGGGCCCATATATATCAATGATATAATCAAGAGCTTTAGGATTTTTTCTTTTTAATTCTGCAATAAAATTGTCTTTATCCACCCTCATTAAATCTCCTCCAAATTTCCTTCTTCACCCTATATATCGAAAGCAATATAGCTTTTCTTACAAAATTATAAAATTAAATATAAAAAGTGTCTTAAAATATACTATACTTTAGTTTTTACTAAAATATAATCCAATATTTTAAGACACTCTTAAATTAAACATTATTTAATTACTTACTTATCTAATCTAGTCTAATCTACAGAATCTGTTTCCTCTAATGGTTTAAAGAAACTTTTATCCCTTTTACAAACAGGACATCTCCAGTCATCTTTTAATTCTGCAAAAGGTACCTCTTCTTGGCTTTCATCATACAAGTAGCCACATATACTACATTTATAAATTTTCATATCAATTCCTCCTCAATATAAAATTATATTAATAAACTCCTTATATTAGCTAAATTACCAACTCAGGATTATTAATCTCTTACCCTTTGATGTAGCTTTAGTCATCCTATTTAAATTGTAAATCTCCTGAAAGTCCCATGAACAAAACAACTATTTAACTAGTTATATATATTCCTAGTTGTAAAGTTTTATATTTTTATATTTACATAGTTATATACTTGCCTTTTCAAGTTTCTATGGCTCTACCTGTATAAAAGTATTTCCCCCAGAGGACTCCAACTTATTAAGTGTTCCATTATTATTAATTGCCGTCATAGAGTAATATTTATATTTAAATCCATAGGTGTCTTGAACCTCAACTAACACATCTAACATATCTCCATTTTTTAATTTATATTTCTCTTTGATAGTTCCAGTATAATTACTAACTTCACTTGAAGGTTCATTACTTTTTTCTAATTTAATTTCATCTATAACTTCCTCATTTATTCTTATCTTACATGAAGCTTCTTCTACAGAATTTCCTTTTATAGAACTTGGATAAATGACACTTTCAATCCGTCCATCAATTATAACTTCATCACCCTTTGTTTCATATTTCCCTTTAAAACCTTGAGGCATAATTTGAAGTTGATACTCCATTTGATCTATATATTCATCTTCCCATGTTTCTTTTTTCACTTCTTCTCCATAGTCTAAAGTAAATCCAAATTTAACAGTACTCCTTATTGGAACTGCTATCTTTGCACTATAGTTTAAAGCTTTATCTAATTTACCTTCAACACTCTTACTATCTCCATCGCTACAGTCATAGTTAAAATAAAACTTTAATCCTTCTTTATATACCTTAGGAGTTCCTTTAAGATTAATACTAATGGTTTTGTTTTCTGCATCTAGCCCTTCTACTGAGTAACTAAAGTCACTTAAAATACTCCCTTGCTTTTTTAGGGTTTCTTCTACGGTGGTATTAATGCTACTTAAGGATGTCCTCATATCATTATACTGATTATAAATATCACCTTGTAAGCTATCTAGGTCTTGTCTAAGAGAATTAACTTTTAACAAACCCCACAGATTAAGCAATATCAAAACTATAAACCCTATAATAACTCTTCTTTTTACTTTTTTATTTTTCTCTAATAACTTATTATCTTCCACTTCAATCCCCTTTCATAACTATATTCTTATCCATCTATCTTCTAATGCTTTATTAACCATATCTTCATCACATAAATATTCTCTTAATATATCTCTTATGTATCTATCATCATATTTATGATTAGAATTATTTTTTAAATCTTTATATCCAGAACCTCTATGAAGATAATCAGAGCTACTTACCCTATAAACTTTATCTTCCTTAAGAGGTTGTCCATTTATAATAACTTCTAATACTTCTCTTTCCCTATATTTAATCATTACATTTCTAGAAAAATGAAGTCTTCCTACATATTTTCCTCTAAAACCTGGTCCCCTACCATCAGCTAAAACTATGTCCCCATCTAAACTTTCCTTAATAGCTTCTAATATATATTTCCCTTCAATTTCAAAGTATGTAGGATTTAATGGGGATGGCTCTATTTGTAATAGCTTAAGATTAGTTACTGCACCTTTTTTTATTCCTCCATTTAATACTCCACTATTTATGAAAGCAAAATCACAATTATAAACTTTAGATAGTCCATCTGCTAATAAGTTAGTAATAGGATTTTCTTCTATTACATCATGCCATAAATTTTCTTTAACTTCATATAGTGGTATAGAAAGATTATTTAAAGCTATCTCTTTATTATTCTTTAATACTTTAACTATACCTTTATCCATATCTAAGCCTTCTATATTTATATTTTCGCCTTTTACTAAACTTACTTTATTATCTTTTATAGATAGTTTCAATACTCCCAAGTGTTCTCCAAACTGTCCTGAGGTATGGATTATAACATTATTTATAATCTTAGGTTCATCCATAAGGATATGAAAATGTCCTCCTATTATTACATCTACCTCTGAAATTTTTGTTGCAATCTCTTCATCCTTATCCATACCTAAATGGGATAGAACTATACATATATCATATTTACCCTTATTATTATTTATCTCCTTATTTATTCCCTGAAGATAATCTAAAATATCTAATCCACAGCTTGTACTAAACTCATTTAAATTTGGAGAAGCACCTATAATTAATATCCTTAACCCAGCTTTATTAATTATTATACTTTTGTTTAGCCCTTCTATTTCCTCACCATTGAGTTTTCTTATATGACAACTCAAAAAAGGTATCCTTCCATCAGAGGTTAATCCTTCTAAAGTATGAATTCCATCAAAGGTCTCATTATTTCCAATGGAAATAGCATCATATTCAGCTTCCTGAAGTAAATCTATTGCAACCTTCCCCTTAGTCCCATTAACTTCTACTCTTTTAAAATCTGCTAAATCCCCTGCATCTAATACAATTGTATCATCATTTTTTAACTCATTAATTTTTGTAGTTATTCTTGCTAAATTTTCAAAATTGCTATGTATATCGTTAGTATGTAATATTTGTAATTCCATAATACATCTCCTTTGTATATGCTAATAAATCATTATAAAATTCACATAAAAATAGACTTTAAATAGAGTTCTTTACTCCCACTTTGAAGAAGATTGGAGTATTAGAGCTAGTAGTTATCGGATAACTCAATGAACATTATATATATCCATATATATAAATATTTTACAACATCTTATGGAATATTCATATGAAAATTTAGTTGAAATTGAAATTTATTTTCACAAATTTCACACATATAACATAACATACTATTAGGTAGAAATTAATTCAAGGAGAAAACAAATGAGCAATTATAATGATTACTCACATAGAAAAATGGAATACGCTTGTGCTTTTGTATTACCTCAAGCATATGAAAACTTATTTTTAGTTAAAGATGCTCTATCAAAGGGCACAATATTTAAGGACTTATATAAACCTTACAACGAGAAGAAAAACTCAAGAAGGGAATAGAGGAGTGAGATATTATGTATGATCAAGAATTATTAAATAATATAAGAAAACTTCAATTTTATTGCATAGATTTAAATCTATATCTAGATAACTTCCCTGATAACGAGGAAGCTACTAAGGATCTACAAGCCGTATCTCATAAGCTCGGAATATTAGTACGTCAATATGAAGAAAAATATGGCCCACTTACTAATTTCGGCTCAGCCTCTGTTGAAAGTCCAATGTGCTGGACTTCATTACCATGGCCTTGGGAAAATTATTAACACAGGAGGATTATAATATGTGGTATTATACAAAAATGTTAGAATATCCAATAAATCTTAAATCTAAAGATCTTAGAATGGCAAAATTTCTAGTAGCTCAATATGGTGGCCCAGATGGAGAATTAAGTGCAGCGCTTAGATATTTGAATCAACGTTACACTATGCCTACTGGAAAATCTAAAGCACTACTTACTGATATAGGTACAGAGGAGATGGCTCACGTTGAAATGATAGCTACTATGATTTATCAACTTATGAGCAATGCTACTCTAGAAGAACTTGAAGAAGTAGGTCTTGGTGGTCACTATACTAATCACGGAAGAGCTTTATTCTACACAGACCCTGAAGGAGTACCTTGGACAGCAGCTTATATCCAAGCTAAAGATGATGTAGTTGCAGATCTTCATGAAGATTTAGCTGCAGAAGAAAAAGCAAGAGCAACCTATGAATGGTTAATAAATCAAAGTGATGATTATCAAATTAAAGAAATTTTGAAATTCTTAAGAGAAAGAGAAGTTGTTCACTTCCAAAGATTTGGTGAAGCTCTAGATGACGTACAAGATTGTTTTAAAAGAAAACCATTACTAGATCCATTGAATAGATAAATTAAAAATTTATATTCTAAGTGAATATACTTATATAAATAAGGGGCTTGCAAAATAAACTAATTTTATATATTTTGCTAAGATCCCTTATTTTAATTTTACTAGATAACCTTGTTATGATTACTATAAAACTTTATATAATATAATAATCAACTTTATTATTTAGATTTTAAAAATATTATAGGGGATATCAATAAATAAACTTCTAATCTTTTACTATGTTGAGCTTGTACTTATATCAGATGACAAGCTCAACATTAATTTAAGATTTAGCTTATTTTGAGATATCCCCTTTCTTAAATCAGAAGTTTTTTCTATATTATTTTCTATATTATAGTTGTATCTCCATTACTACTTCTCCCCACATTATCTTTCCAGTTTTTCTAAAACCTACAGCTTCATATAATTTTTCAGCAACACTATTTTCTGGTTCAAAGCTTGTATAAACTTTTATATTTCCATGTTCTTCTTTTAATATTTCTAATAGTTTTAATATAGCAGCCCTGCCATATCCTTTTCCTTGGTGTTTCTTGTCCATCATAAGTCTACACATCCACCAGCTATTATCATCACTATCAAAGCTGTACATTAAAAATCCTACCATAACTTCTCCATCATATATTGCCAACGGATAGTTTCCCTCTTCAAACTTAGACTCCAATATAGAGTATGCATTTGATGCTACGAAACACTTCTGGTTTTCTTCTACAGAGAGCTCAATACACTCGCTCCAATTGTCATTATCTATTGCTTTAAAAATAAGATTCATAAATGTTTTCCCCCTTTTAAATTATATATCTATAATAATCAAACTGTGTTTTAATCTTAAATCCATTTTTAGTATATAAATTGTATGCCCTGTTATTTTCACTATCAACCTCAAGAATAATGTTATTAATATCCATTGATAAAAGTTTTTCTAGTAATAGATTCAACATTTCTTTTCCATATCCATGACCTTGATATTTAGGTGAAATTCCCAATCCACAAATACAGCCGTCATTATTCTCCAAATTAATATTACATACTCCAATAATCTCATCATTAAATTTAGCTATATAAGGTATCATTTCTTCAGAATCCAAAGCTCTATTAACCATGGTCTGCCCTACTTCTAAACTTCTCTTAAAAATATCAGCTTGTAATGCTGCTATTTTATCTGCATTTTCTCTTTGTAAAGGCACTAACTTCAACTTGCTATTACATTTTAAACTATTAGTTGAATTATAAACTAATACGTATTCTGAAAAATCATATTTTGTATTAAGCTTTTCTAAAATATATTTCGCACCTTTACTTGTTGGTTCATGGACAAAAAGCATTTCTTTAACTCCATAGTTGCTTATCTCCTTAATAGCCTTTTCAAGAAGTAATTTAAAGTATCCTTTCTTTCTTTCATCAGGTAGAGTATACGCTGATACTTCTGCTTCTTCTGTTGTTGGTATGAACATAGATATAAAGCTAATAAGGGTTTCTCCTTCATATAATAGAAAATAACACTTCATTTCTTTGTTAAAGTTCAATTTATTTGATAGAAACACATCTCCCCTTAATCCATCCTGTTTTTTACATAAATCTTCTAATTTTTTTATATCCTTAATTTGTGGTTCACTTAATTCTTGTAATTCTAAAACTATCATTTCATTTATTTTCTCCTCTCTAATACTTCCGTTCTGTTAAGTTATATGAAC